>JAQWQF010000031.1 GCA_029244935.1 Methylophilaceae bacterium
ATGCTCAGCAATACTAGAGTCTTTTGTTAATGGAATAAATCGCTTAACATCTTCGCCTCCTTCACCTGTATTTGACTTTCCGCCTATACGGTTCATTGCGACGGCCAAGGTAGAATGCGCTTCTGTTGATATTGAACCTAACGACATTGCACCTGTTGTAAATCTTTTTACTATTTCTTTTGTTGACTCAACCTCATCAATTGATATTGATGTCATAGATTTAAAATCAAATAAGCCTCTTAATGTTTTGTGGCGCTTGGTTTGATTATTTATTAATTCTGCATACTCCTTATAAGTATCAAATTTATTGGTCCGAGTCGCATGTTGAAGCTTTGCTATAGATTCTGGATTCCACATATGTTCCTCTCCTCGGATTCTATATGCATATTCACCTCCAGCATCAAGAGCATTTGTTAGAACTGGATCATCGCCAAATGCAGATTTGTGAATTCGATCGACTTCTTCTGCTACCTCCTTAATACCTATACCTTCAATATTTGTTGCCGTACCTGTAAAATATTGATTAATAAAATCAGTATTCAATCCTACTGCTTCAAATATTTGAGCTCCACAATACGATTGATATGTAGATATCCCCATTTTAGACATAACTTTATAAAGGCCTTTACCTATTGCTTTAACAAATTTTTCTTGAGCTATTTGAAAATCACTGGATAACGTTTTAATTGTTTCATATACAAGCCAAGGACAAATTGCTTCTGCCCCATATCCAGCTAATAAGGCAAAATGATGGGTTTCTTTTGCAGAACCAGAATCTACTACTAAACCAACATTAGTTCTATTACCTACTTTAACTAAAAACTGATGAGTCGCTGAACATGCCAATAGATCTGGAATCGCTTGACGATCTCTCGATATATTTCTATCTGAAAGAATAATAATATTAAATCCATCATGAACTGCTTGATTCGCAGCCTGGCATAATTTTTCTAATGCATCTTCTAATGAGGTCTTTTTATTCTTAGTATCTGCAACTAGAAAAGTAGTATCTAAAATAATTGATTTAAATTCATTTTTAGTTAGCTTATTAATTTGAACAAGCTGTTCCAATTCTTGACCACTTAAAATAGGCTGACTTGCCTCTAATCGCATCATAGGTGTTTCTTCATCAACACCTAATAGGTTTGGTTTTGGGCCAATAAATGTAACGAGTGACATCACAATTTCTTCACGTATAGGGTCTATAGGTGGATTAGTTACCTGAGCAAATAATTGTTTGAAATAGTTATAAAGTACTTTTGGGCGATTAGATAAAACTGGAAGGGCAGCATCATTCCCCATAGAACCTGAGTTTTCTTGGCCCGCTTCGATCATAGGCTGGATAATAAAACTGATATCTTCTTGGGTATAACCAAAACTTTGTTGAAGGTCGAGTAGCGATTCTGATAAATTAATCTTGGCTGGGATCGCTTTTAAATCTCCTAAAAAATAACGTGATTGATCAATCCATTTTCTATAGGGTTTAGCGGTAGATAATAAATTTTTTACCTCATCATCATCAATTACACGTCCAGCTTGTAAATCAATTAATAACATTTTTCCTGGTTCAAGTCGCCATTTCTTAACAATTTTTTCTTCTGGAAATTTTAAGACTCCCATTTCGGAGGCCATCATAACTACACCATCGTCTGTAATTAGATAGCGGGCTGGTCTTAGGCCGTTTCGATCTAAGGTTGCTCCAATCATATGGCCATCTGTAAATGCAACTGCAGCAGGGCCATCCCAGGGCTCCATCATTGCTGCATGATATTCATAAAAAGCTTTACGATCTTCATTCATCAATGGGTTACCTGCCCAGGCTTCAGGAATTAACATCATCATGGCATGAGGAAGGCTATACCCTCCTGCAACTAATAATTCTAAGCAATTATCAAAGCATGCAGAATCAGATTGACTGTCATCTATGAGCGGCCATAACTTCTCAAGATCTTCGCCTAGTAATAGGGATTTCATTTTCTCATGGCGCGCATTCATCCAATTTACGTTTCCCTGAACCGTATTAATTTCTCCATTGTGAGCAATCATGCGATATGGATGGGCCAAGTCCCACGAAGGAAAAGTATTTGTCGAAAATCTTTGATGAACAAGGGCTAATGCAGATTCAACTGCTGGACTATTGAGATCTGGGAAATATGTGCCAACTTCACAGGCTAATAACATTCCCTTATAAACAATAGTTTTAGATGATAGTGAGCTAATATAAAACTTTGCTGAATCCTTTAGATTTAATTGATTAATTGCAATCTCGGCGCGCTTGCGAATAACAAATAATTTTCTCTCAAAAGCTATTTGCGAATTTATATCCCCTTGACTAATAATTATCTGTTTAACAACGGGCTCAACATCTTTAGCAGCTTGCGCAATATTTTTATTATTTACAGGAACATCACGCCAGCCAAGTTCAATTTGCTCTTCTTCAGCAATAATAGTTGAAAGGATTTTTTCGCACTGCTCTCTAGCTTTATTGGCTTGCGGAAGAAATACCATACCAACAGCATATTGCCCTAATTCTGGAAGTTTAATTTTTAGATTTTTTGCTTCATTACGAAATAATTGATCTGGCATTTGAATTAAAATACCCGCACCATCACCAAGCTTGGGGTCGTATCCCGTAGCTCCACGATGAGTAAGATTAGTTAAAATTTCTAAGCCTTGCTTAACAATAGTATGACTTTTTTTACCATGGATATTTGCAACAAAACCCACGCCACAGGAGTCGTGCTCATTTCTTGGATTATATAACCCTTGTTTCTTGGGATTTCTATGTTCAGTCATTGTGCAATTTCAAATAATTTAAACGGAGCCAGTAATATTAATGGTTTTTAGGGGTTTATTCAACGATATGTACTAAAAAACTGCTGTTTTTTACAGCTCTTTGAAGGCATAGTTAGCAGCTAAAATTGTTTCGTCAATATCTTTTGAATCATGTGATGCTGAAACGAAGCCTGCCTCAAATGCAGACGGGCCAAAATAAACTCCCTGAGCTAACATTAAATGAAAGAATTTTTTAAAATTTTCTCTATCAGATGCCATTATTTCATCAAAGGTATTTGGTGGTGTATCCGAAAAATATAAACCAAACATTCCTCCAACATTTCGTGCACAAAAATTAATACCCTCATGTTTTGCAGCATCAGTTAATCGTTCCACTAAAGAGCTTGTGATGGTGGAGAGTTTTTCAAAAAATTGTGGAGCCTGAATCAATTGTAAAGTTTTAAGGCCAGCTGCGACTGCAACTGGATTCCCAGATAAAGTACCTGCCTGATAAACTGGACCCATAGGAGCTAACTGTTGCATAATTTCTTTTTTTCCGCCAAAGGCCCCAACAGGCAGACCCCCTCCAATAACTTTTCCAAGTGTTGTCATGTCGGGTATTACGCTAAATAGCTCTTGAGCCCCACCAAGCGCAACTCGAAATCCAGTCATGACTTCATCAAAAATTAACACTGCACCAAATTCTGTACATAACTTTCTTAGTAATTTCAGAAAATCGTCCTGTGGCACAATAAGGTTCATATTTCCAACCACAGGCTCGATAATGACACATGCAATTCTATCACCTACCTTCCTAAACATTTCCTCTAATGCTTCATTATCATTGTAAGGAAGAGTCATTGTGTGCTTAGCTACATCTTCTGGAACTCCAGCTGAACTTGGCTTACCAAATGTTAATGCCCCAGAGCCAGCCTTAACTAAAAGTGCATCGGCATGACCATGATAGCAACCTTCAAATTTTACAATTTTATCTCGCCCAGTAAATCCTCTCGCCACCCTAATTGCACTCATAGTAGCCTCTGTTCCACTACTAACTAAACGAACTTGCTCAATACTAGGTACTAATTTAACAAGCAATTCTGCCATTTGGAGTTCACCTGCTGTTGGAGCACCAAAAGATAAACTATTTTCGGAGACTTCTTGCACCGCACGAATAACGTCGGGGTGCGCATGCCCTAAAATCATCGGCCCCCATGAATTTATATAATCGATATATTCTTTACCATTTTCATCCCATAAACGGCTCCCCTTCCCCTTCTTAAAAAAGATAGGTTTTCCTCCCACTGAGTTAAATGCTCGTACTGGAGAATTTACACCTCCCGGAATAAATTCAAGTGATCGTTCAAATAGGTCGTGATTCTTATTCATGATTTTTCGTCAATGTTCAAAAGATTAATAAACTTTCTAGTTGTAGCCTCAATGTTATCAGACATAAAAAGACTATTAATAACTGCAATTGTTCTCACACCTTCAATTATTAATGAAGGAGCATTTTCAAGTGTAATTCCACCGATAGCAACAATAGGTAATTGTGTCTGTGCTCGGGCTTGTTTAAAAATATTAAGGCTTACTTTTGGCGCTTTTGGCTTAGTAGGAGTATAGAAGAATGCCCCTAATGCTAAATAATCAGCCCCACTATCCTGTGCCAACGCCACCCTGTCAAGAGAGTTGTAGCAAGACACCCCAATTAATTTCTCTGGTCCTATAATTTTTCTTGCTGATTCGATCATGGTGTCATCTTCTCCTAAATGTACCCCAAAAGCATCTAAATGTAAGCATAATTGAATATTATCATTAATAATTAGATAAGCATTATAACGATCACATAGCTGTTTTATGGCTTCAGCTTGAAAAAATTGGTGTGCTTCATTTAGAGTTTTTGCTCTGTATTGTATCAGGCGAGCCCCGCCTTTTAATGCTGCCAATACCTTAGCTGATAATTTATCAGTATCTGGCTCATCTGGGGTAATGGCATACAAACCATTAATTATGGTTGTATTTACCATCATCTTCCTCTTTATCCGCGACCCAAAAAAAACGATCAGGAATAAATTGTCCCATACCGGGTTTAAATGCATTCTTTAATGTCTGCCACGTAAATTTTTGGGCTTTCTCAACAGCCATTTCCAAACTTAGCCCTTGTGCATAATATCCTGCTATGGCTGATGTTAATGTGCAACCAGAACCATGATAATCACCAGGCAGCCGATCCCAATAAAAAGGGGTAGATTTGCATAAATGATCATGCAAAATATTAATGACAGAATCAGTTTTCTCATGTGTCCCAGTAATCAATGAATTTTTACAGCCCATTACTCTTAATCGATTCGCACATTCTTCAATATCAATGTCAGAGAATTCTTCATCATCTTGAATAACTATGCGTCGAGCCTCAAAACTGTTAGGTGTAATTAATAAGGACTGAGGAAATAATAGCTCTGTCATGGCCAATAACATATCTGCATTAGATAGGTCATCCCCCCTACCTGAGGACAAGATAGGATCAATAATAAGTGGAATATCAGGATAATCGGCTACAATCTCTGCAACAACAGTAATATTTTCAACACTACCAAGTACACCGCATTTAAAAACAGCAACATCCATATCTTCAAGAATTGAACGAGCTTGATCATTTATCCATTCACTTCCTAGTGCCATGAGGCTATCCACTCCCCTAGTATCCTGAACAGTAATACCCGTCGTTACTGATAAAGGGTGGCACCCTAAGCTTGCTAGTGTCAGCACATCGGCCTGAAGTCCAGCACCGCCACTTGGATCAGTTGCTGAAAATGACATTACTTTTGGTGGTATTTTTAACATTTTTATTGAGTAGACATCGAAAATTTCGCCAACATATTATGATTAAAAAGCTTACTTTCTGCCATTTAATTTCGCCAACTATAATTATTATTTATAATATTGTATATGAATGGTCTCATAGAACTAGAACTCAATTGGATCAACGTCAATTGACCATTTTACTCTATTGGACATAGGATGTGACCTTAATTCTTTAATCCAGGGTTTCAGTAAATTCTGTAATTCCGAGCGAGATTTAGCTTGTAGAAATATTTGATGTCGTTCAAACCCTTTTAATCTTTCCATAATTGGACGCACTGGCCCAAACAGAGTCACTGAAGATTTGAATTTATTAGCTTTTTCTAATGCCATATGACTAAACGCTAGAGAGTTATCTAATGATTTAGCTTCAACGTTTAATAAAGCATTAAAACTAAAGGGGGACAATTGCATTTGCTTCCTTTCTTCTAATAAGCTTTTGGCAAATTCAGAGAAATTATTAGCTTTTAATGCCTCATATACGGGATGATTAGGAAAAGCAGTTTGAATTAAGACTTCTCCTTTAATTTCTGCTCGCCCAGCTCTTCCTGCAACCTGCATAAGCTGAGAAAATAATCGCTCAGGAGCCCTAAAATCGGAACTGTATAAAGCATTGTCTGCATCAATTACTACCACTAATGACAAATTAGGAAAATCATGCCCCTTTGCCAACATTTGTGTTCCAACTAATATATCGATTTCTCGTTTGTTCATGCGTTGGTATAACTGATCTAATGCATCTTTTGTACGAGTTGTGTCTCGGTCAACTCTCAAAATATTAGCTTTAGGAAATAACTGGTTTAAACTTTGCTCAATTTTCTGAGTACCTAGGCCCAGCGGATGCAAGTCAGTATTTCCACAATCCATGCATTGCATAGGAATTGTTGTATCATAACCGCAATGATGACATCTTAATCGCTTTGTTTTTAAATGAACTACTAACCGAGTACTACATCTTTCACAATTCGCTGACCATGAACAATTTGAACAGACTAATACTGGCGCATAACCTCGTCGATTAATAAAAATTAATACTTGTTCGTGCCGCTCAATCCGAGATTTTATTGCTTTAATAATAATATCTGAGATGATAGGGCCATATTTATCTCCCACAGGTATGGTATGAATAATTGGTAATTTTGCGTTTTTAACTGCCCGATTCGTTAATTCTAAATAACTATACTTTGCAAACTCCCCTTTAGCATTAAACCAAGTTTCGAGAGCAGGGGTCGCAGTTCCCAAAACAATTGGAATATTTTCATATTTGGCACGCATCATAGCTACATCTCTGGCATGATACCTAAGGCCTTCATATTGTTTAAAAGATCCATCATGTTCTTCATCAATAATAATAAGTTTTAGGTTTAAAAAAGGGGTAAAAACTGCTAATCGAGTCCCAATAATAATCTTAGCCTCTCCGGATTTTGCCTTCCTCCAATTATCTAGTCGCTCAATATCTGATAAATGACTATGCAAAGTAACTAAAGTTTTATCTGGGAACCTAAGTTTAAATCGTGCTTCAAGCTGGGGAGTTAAATTTATTTCTGGAACTAAAATTAATACCTGTGATTGATCCTTATTTACAAACTTATTTAACAACTGAAGATAAATTTCCGTTTTTCCACTGCCCGTAATACCATGAATCAGCCAGGCAACATTGTCATGTTTTTTTATCAAAGCTGATAAAACTTTTTTTTGCTCGTTATTTAATTCAGGTGGAGTCTCAGCTTGATTAATCTTTGGAGTCCATTTACTTGCAATAACTACCTCTAGAGAAACTAGTTCTTGTATACATTCTCGACCGTTTGATACAAAATTATTTAATTCAGAATCTCTAATCGAATTCAAAATTAATGCCTGCGCTAACTTCCTTAGCCTAACTTTTCGTTTAGGTAATTCTTCAATCCATTCAAGATTAAGCTTATTTGTCGCCTCATAGATTTTCTCAGCTTTTTTTATTTGTCCCTTTGCTTGTTTAATTCTTGACGGCACAACAGACATAATAGTCTGACCGATAGGGTGATGATAATAATTAGAGACAAAATGCAACAATTTGAATAAATTTTTATCAAAAATAATCTCTTCTTCAGCGGAAAGAATTTTTTTAAGCTTTTCTCTTGGAACGTCGGTGGCTGAAGAAATACTGCAGATAATGCCAATTATCTGTCGCCTTCCAAAGGGAACTTTGACATACTGTCCAATTTTTAATATCTGATCATTAGGTAAATAATCAAATAATTGATCCATAGGGACGTCAATTGCGACCTGTATAAATTTTTCTTTAGCTGCCATATTGAATTTACAGTTATTTCCTTAAATAGAAATCAGAGGATAGGGTAAAATAACTTTTTTACTTATTATATTGTAACCTTGTGAAAGATCACCTGACTGATTTACTTTTTAATGCTGTCAAACAACTGACAGACGAGCTCGATCAAAACCAAATTGTTATTGAGAGGCCCAAACTTATAGAGCATGGGGACTTTTCAACCAATATTGCATTAGTACTTTCAAAAATCTTAAAAAAAACACCTCGAGATATTGCACAATTAATTTTAGATAAGCTACCTGAAACCACTCATTTTGATAAAATTGAAATTGCTGGTGCGGGTTTTTTAAATTTCTTTCTCAGCCCTTTCTCCCATCAAGCAATTATCAACCAGGTTATTGAAGAAAAGGATAATTACGGTGGCAACAAAAAAGGAAAATCGCGTAAAGTTCAAATCGAATTTGTTTCCGCTAATCCAACTGGCCCTTTACATGTCGGACACGGTAGAGGGGCGGCAATTGGCGATTCTATTGCACGGTTATTTGAATTTTCAGGATGGTCAGTAACTCGAGAATTTTATTATAACGATGCTGGGGCACAAATTGATAATTTAATGCATTCAGTCAAAGCTCACTGTCTAAATATTAAGCCTGATCATAAGGATTTTCCAGAAAATGGTTATCGAGGGAGCTATATTGCAGACATTGCCAAGGATTATTTAGCCAAAACATCTATACAATGCGCAGGTCATAAGATTCAGGCATCTGGCGATATTAATGATGAAGATTCTATACGAATTTTTAGTATTGCCTATCTAAGAAACGAGCAAGATAAGGACCTTGAGGCTTTTCAAACTACTTTTAATGTTTACACTTTGGAGTCAGATTTATACAAAAATCATCAAGTAGACTTTGTTGTTAATACCTTAATCAAAGAAGGTCATACCTACGAAAAAGATGGAGCTTTATGGCTAAGAACGACTGATTTTGGCGATGATAAAGATCGCGTCATGAAAAAATCTGATGGTGACTTTACCTATTTTGTTCCAGATGTAGCCTACCATTTAGATAAATGGACACGCGGATTTATTAAAGTTATTAATGAGCAGGGTGCTGATCATCATAGCACTATTAGCCGAGTCCGAGCAGGACTTCAAGGTCTCAATAAAAATATTCCTAAGGATTGGCCTGAATATGTTTTACATCAAATGATTACTGTAATGAAAAATGGGGCTGAGGTTAAAATCTCAAAAAGAGCAGGTAGTTATGTCACGCTTAAAGATTTAATAGATGAAGTTGGCTGTGACGCTACTCGCTATTTTTTAGCTGCGCGGCGTGCCGACTCCCAACTTATTTTTGATATTGATCTAGCAAAAAGCCAAAGCAATGATAATCCAGTTTACTATATTCAGTATGCACATGCTCGAATTGAAGGCGTATTAAATCAGTGGAAGGGAGATAGAAATAAACTGTGGATTGATACTATGCCGTCTTTTGAAACTCAGGCAGAAAAAAAACTTATAAAAAGAATCAGTGAATTTCCCGAAGTGGTAATACTGGCTACTGACGAATTAGCTCCTCACCAAATCACAAATTTCTTAAAAGACTGTGCAGCCGACCTTCATAGCTATTATAATGACAGTAAATTCTTAGTAGATGATGAATTAACTAAGATAACAAGACTTGCTCTTATTTATGCCACACAATGCGTTATAAAAAATGGTCTAGCATTATTAGGTATTACTGCGCCAAAAAAAATGTAGAGGAAATAATATAATGACAGATGATTACCGAACAAATAAAGCAATAAATGCTGAAAAGACTCCTTTTACCAACGGCTTATTCTTTGGTTTATTACTTGGGATTTTAGTCTCAATTGCGGTTACTTTATTTATTACTAATGGAAAAAGTCCTTTTGTATTAAAAGAAACTGAAGGAGCATGTATTGAAGTTAACTCATCCATAGGACAAGAAGAAGTAATTAATATTGATGAAGATGCAACTTTTGACTTTTATGACACTCTTCCTAAGGAATCATCTGTTTATAGAGATGAGAAGGTTAACTCTAACCCTGATAAAGATCGCAATGTTGATTACTTTATTCAAGTTGGTGCTTTTTCTGAGGAAAGCCCAGCAGATAATCTTAAGGCAAAACTTGCGCTAATGGGATTTGAGTCCGTTATTATGTCTGCCAAAATTGGAAACAATGTATTTCATCGAGTTAGTGTAGGGCCTTATCAGAAGTATGAGAAAGCCAAGGATGTAAGCGAACAATTAATGAAAGAAGGTTTTAAAGCGAACTTAACTAAACTAACAAGGCCTAAGCCTAAAGCATATTAAAGATAACAGGAGACAAAATGAAAAAATTATTATTAGCACTTTTTGTGATTATCGCAAATACTGGAGTTGGTATTGCGGTCGAGCCTAAGCCAGGAGTAAATTTTAAAGCCACCAATGAAGTTATCTCTACTGACTCTGGAAATAAAATTGAAGTTGTTGAATTATTTTGGTATGGCTGCATTCATTGTTACACGTTAGATCCCTATATAGACAAATGGGCTGATACATTACCGAAGGATGTTGTATTTAAAAGAATTCCTGCTATTCCAAGGAAAAACTGGTCTCCAGGAGCCAAAGCTTACTATGCTTTAGAAACTCTGGATCTTGACCATAAATTACATGAGAAGTTGTTCGAGGCGATACATAAAGAAAAAACTCTAAATCCTGTGGATGAAAAAAATCTAATAAAATGGATTGCAACCAACGGTAAACTAGATACAGCAGAAGTCAATTCAGCTTTTAATTCTTTTTCCATGAATGCTAAATTATCACGCTCATTTAAAATGTTTAAATCTGCTGGGGCCACAGGGGTGCCAAGTATTATTATTGATGGACGCTATTTAACTTCAAGCACCATGGCTGGTGGCGAACAAAATACCATTGATCTAATGAATTACATCATTGATAATATTCGAAAAGAAAAAACAAAATAATAGGCCATTATGGCACTCAAAATTATAATCACTGGTGCCACTTCTGGTATAGGGCTTGCCCTTGTAAAACAATATGACAAACAAGGTGCCATAATTGGAATTCTTGCGAGACGTCGGGACAAACTTATTGAATTACAAAAAACTCTTTCATGTAAATCATTAATTTTCTCTGTTAACGTGACAGACCTTGAGCAATGTAGATGGGCTGCAGAAGAATTTATGGCACTTTATGGGGCGCCTGATATTGTTATTGCCAATGCAGGCGTCAGTTCAGGAACACTTACCGAAAATTTTTCCGATCTAGAAACTATCAAAAAAATTATCGACACTAATCTAATTGGAGTTATGCATACATTTTACCCATTTATTCAACCATTTAAAAAAAGAGGATCTGGGCACTTTGTTGGAATATCCAGTGTGGCTGGTATCCGGGGTCTACCTGGTGCAGGTGCATATAGCTCATCAAAAGCAGCTCTTACAAACTATCTCGAAAGTCTACGTATTGAACTTTCAAATGCCAATATTGATGTAACAACAATTGCTCCTGGTTATATTGTAACCCCTATGACTGATGCAAACAATTTTTCAATGCCGTTTCTAATGCCTGCTGAAAATGCAGCTCGTTCAATAATTAAAGCTATTAAAAATAAAAGAAAATATGTCATTGTGCCGTGGCAAATGAATTTTATTGGGAGAATTATGCACCTCCTTCCAATCTCAATTTGGGATTGGATAGCTAAAAAAGCTCCACGAAAAAAAAATATTACTTTATAAAAATAAATTCATCTCATTAATGAAAACATATATCGAATAATAACTATAAATAATTTAGAATGTCATCTTGATAAAGTATTTCCATATCCTAAAGAAAGGTATACATGTTAGAACACCGTAAGCCCGAAAATAGCAGCGACTACATCGCGATTCTAATTACTAAATTTCTACGTTTTTTTGCAGACACGTTTTTCTCAAAGCGTTATGGTCACCGTGCTGTAGTTCTCGAAACCGTGGCTGCAGTCCCTGGTATGGTAGCTGGAATGTGGATTCATTTAAAATGTCTACGAAAGATGGAACACGATAGGGGGTGGATTAAAATTTTACTAGATGAGGCAGAAAATGAACGTATGCATTTAATGACGTTCATCGAGATTGCTAAGCCCAACTGGTTTGAGCGTGCTCTAATTTTAATTGCGCAAGCGGTTTTTTGGCACTTCTATTTCATCATTTATATATTTTTTCCTCGTACCGCTCATCGTATAGTTGGCTATTTTGAAGAAGAAGCTGTACTCAGCTATACATCATACCTGGAACAAGTTGAAAACAATCCTGATCTAAATGTTGATGCACCTCAAATTGCTATTGATTATTGGAAGCTTAAAAGTGATGCCAAGCTGATTGATGTCATTAAAGTTGTTCGCGAAGACGAAAAGGGACATGCTCTTGTTAATCACAACCTTGCCGATACCCTCGACGAAGATTCTAGCAAAAGCCATATCAAACAAATTGAATTAAAAAAAGAAGAGCCCAAATTTGAGTCAAAATCTGAAAAACAAGATACTTCAAGGTATCAACAATTTCATTTAGATGATCTCATATTTTTTAATCGGGTTGTCATGGCGCCATTAACTAGAAATCGTGCAACAACTAAAGGAGTCCCCACACCAATGATGGCTGCATATTATGAACAGCGAGCAAGTGCTGGATTAATTATTGCAGAAGCAACACAAATTAGTCAGCAAGGTCAAGGTTATTATTGCACGCCTGGGATTTATTCTGAGGCACAAACAGAAGGATGGAAAAAGGTTGTAGATGCAGTCCATGCCCGTGGTGGGAAGATTAGCTTACAACTTTGGCACGTGGGACGTATTTCGCATAATGAATTTCAGCCAAATCAAGGACAACCAGTCGCCCCCTCAGCCATTAAAGCAAATTCACAGGTCTTTATATCGTCTGGACTAACCGATGTATCAGAACCTCGCTCCTTAATGGGATATGAAATTCCTTTAATTGTTGAAGAATATAGGCAAGCTGCTGTTAATGCTAAAAAAGCAGGTTTTGACATGGTAGAGATTCATGGGGCTAACGGCTATTTGATAGATCAATTTTTGCGGGATAGCACTAATGTTCGGGCCGATGACTATGGAGGTTCAATTAAAAATCGTACTCGATTTTTATTAGAAATCGTAGATGCTATCTCAACTATTTATCCACCTAACCGTATTGGCTGCCGTATTGGGCCATCATCAGAATTTAATGATATACGAGATTCAGACCCACAAACCTTATTTAACTTTATAGCAGAACAATTAGGTCAGAAAGGCTTAGGTTATATACATGTGATTGAAGGGCAAACTGGGGGAGACAGAAATAATTCAGTATTTGACTACAATACAATTTATCAAAATTTTAAAATGCATGGGGGTATTGCTAGTATGGCGAACAACGGTTACGACAAACATTTATCAGAAAAAACGACTGTAGACTTAGTAGCTTTTGGCGTTCCTTTTATTGCCAATCCAGATCTAGTATATCGCCTAGAACATGATTTACCATTAACAGATGCAGATAAGGATACCTTCTATGGGGGAGCTGAAAAAGGCTATACTGATTATCCATTTTATTCAAAAGATTAAGATACAATATTACTATGCTGAATATTAGAAACATATCAATAACGTGTCTTTTAAGTTTGGGGTTTGTTACCTCTATACTAGCTAATCAGATCGGTGATATAGCACCTAATTTTACTGCTATGACCACTAAAGGAAAAATTGATTTCCATAACTGGAGCGATAAAAAATGGGTGGTATTATTTTCTCATCCTAGTGATTTTACTCCAGTATGTACTACTGAATTGGCAGAAGTAGCTAAACTTCAGCCTGAATTTAAAAAAAGAAACGTCAAGGTAATTGCCTTAAGTGTTGATTCTCTAGAAGATCACAATGAATGGATTCCAGATATCAATCGATATAAAGATAAAATCAAAGAGAAAAGTGCTTTAGATAAAATTATCACTAATTTTGGAAAAAATACTGACGTTGATTTCCCATTGATATCTGATGAAAAATTCGAAGTTGCAACTCTTTACGGGATGTACCATCCAAAGGCCAAACCCAATCAGGGATCCTTTGGTGATTTAAATAAGGCAACAATTCGATCAGTATTCATTATTGATCCAAGTAAAACAATCCAAACTATTTTAATTTACCCGAAGAATATTGGTAGAAACTTTAATGAAATTATTAGAATTGTTGATGCACTTCAACTATCTGCAAAACATAATATTTCAACTCCCGCTAATTGGCAGATGGGAGACCCTGTAATTGTTTCAAACGACATCCCCCCAGAGGATATCCATGAAGAGTTTGATACTGAAGAAGTTAAAATCTTTGAAGATTATTTAAAAATGGTTGATCAACCAGGTTTTTTTGGTAGCTCAAAAGAAGGCAAATCACGATCCAAAGGAAACTTTAAATAACGCCTCTATTAGTTGTAACCTCTTATCTGACTAACAATAATTGTGGCCTTGCATCTTCACCACACCAAATAATTGCATTTTGATTATAATTCATTCCTAAATAAATAGCCTGATCTTGAGTAATATCAAAAATTAAATAGCTTTCTTCACCTGCTTTGTCATTTTCACTACATCGGCCATCACCTTTAATATAAGAAAGGTTAAATAACTGAATCTCTTCCTCAAGTTGCTGATTTCTAATTTGATTTTCTTTTAGAGTTAATTTTTTGCTTTGTGGATTAAATGCCGTTATAAAAGCTGCTGTATTTTTATTAAAAAAACGCATTAGACTTTTTAGATCGGGGCTATATTCATCAACTTTAAAAAAAAATGGTGGCTCAGAATAAATATGGTATCTTGCAGCCGTATATTCATTTAACAAGCTTTGATCAATTTTGGTTTTTTCTTCTCTTATCATCTAATAGATTTAAATTGGGAGTATACGAGCAAGATAGGCAATGATAACTAGAAAAATAATCCCCCAGCCAATTCTATCCATGTATTTTTTGAGTACGTAGTCAATTTTATTGCCAAATATTTTCACTAAAAAAGCCACTAAATAAAATCTAGCCCCGCGCCCAATGACCGAACCAATTACAAATGGTAAAAATGCCATATTAAGAACACCAGCAGCAATAGTAAAAACTTTATAAGGGATTGGAGAAAATCCTGCAATCAAAATTGCCCAAAATCCCCACTCATCAAACCATAATAAAGCGTTATCAAAAGCTATTATATAGCCCAAACTTTCTATCAATGGCTTGATGCTATCAAACACAAATTTGCCTATTACATAACCCAGTATTCCACCTAATACAGAACCCACTGTTGTTATCAAAGCAAAAGTCCATGCTTTTGAAGGTCTAGTTAGACACATTGGGGCTAACATCACATCGGGGGGAACAGGGAAAAATGAAGATTCACTGAAGCTTAATATAAATAAATAATAACTAGCTTTAGCATGAGAAGCTAAACGTAAAATATAATCATAAAGTTGGTGTAATTTTTTCATAGCGGCTTATCACATTTTAACAAATAATCTGTCATCACATATTTTAATAGAATTTAAATTAGCCCTTTAAATTTTTAATAAAAATACCCCTTAAGGAGGTTAATCGGACAATGCGTGAAAGAGGAGTAATGCTTTAGGGTTATTTTCACTCAATGACTGGCATGGTTAAAGGGTTGTATTCCCCCGACAACCTACTCATGCCTTTGGGTGCCGTATTATGACTATAAAAAATTTTAATCTTTAGTCGCAACAACATAGTTTTCATCAACCACTATCGAAATTTCTCCGACATCTACCTTTGGAGTTGAACAGCCCATTACAAAAACTATCATTAAGGAAGATACTTTAATTATGCAATTCATAATTTCTCTCAAAATTCTTATTCGTTGTTATTTCGATAACATGCACTAAAGCAATTAAAGATATGAGTAATATTACGCCCTTTATTAAATTTTTAATTAGCATTAATTTCTCCTAATTCGCAATATATAAATTAACATCTTCTGGTTCACGCATTGCTAAGGCTTGAATCATTAACTCTGCTTCCTGAATCCCTTGTTTTGAAGCCTTATCAAGCCAATATGCCGACTGTATTTTATCCTGTGACACCCATTTACCATCTTGATATAGAAGACCTAGATGATATTGTGCTTGAGGAAGATCATGACGGGCTGCCACAGTAAAATACTCAAAAGCTTTTTCATCGTCAATGGGAGTGCCTAAACCGTAGTGGTATAAAAACCCAAGATTTAAGTAGGCTTCTGGAATGTTAGCGTCTTTCGCTTTAATGTAATGATCAAGCGCTGCTAAATAATTTTGATTAATCCCCCTGCCATAGTGATTCATGAGCCCAAGATTGAATTCTGCTTCGGATAATCCCCCTTTAGCAGCTTTTTCATACCAGTAATAGGCAACGGAATGATCCTGAAAATAACTTGGTCCATAGTGAAGCATCTGAGCCAAATTAAGTTGTGCTTCAGCCAAGTCCTGTTCGGCGGCCAATCGATAGTTCTCCATAGCTCGATTAAAATCATAAGTAGTCCCCTCTCCTGAAAGTAATAATTTAGCTAGATTGAACTGAGCCTCTTTCATGTTGTGAGCTGCGGCTTTTTCATACCAATATGCAGCTTGTGTCATATCTTTTGTTGTGCCTAATCCATAATGGTGCATTTGAGCTAAGTTAAACTGGGACTCTTTCACTCCAGCTAAATTTATTTCACATTGATGAATATTTATTGAAGTTTTTTCATTTGCAGACTTACTAAACCATTCATAAGCGACGGACATATTCTTTGGTCGACCTAAGCCATATCGATTCATAAGTCCTAAATTAAATTCAGCCTCTGGGCTATTTTTTTCTGCAGCTTTTTCATAATGAATATAAGCCTCCGATAAATCCTTAGCCTTACCTTGTCCGTAATGATTAAGAAGCCCTAGCTTAAAATGAGCTTGAGTTAGCCCGTTGTCTGCAGCTCTTTGAAAAAGATCTAAGGCTCGAGAATAATCTTTAGTGAGGATATTTCCTCGATAATAATTTTGCGCGAATTCATATTGCGCTTTAGCTACTTTATCCAAAGATGGAGCTTGTCCAAAACCAACGAATTCTCCCTTAGGGAACCAACTGTGCCAAAAAGTTTCTTCTTTACATGAATTATCAGCATGGCTAAGTGAAGAAATTAAGAGTAATTGCGATAAAGCTAAAGTAATTTTATTAAATTTCATAAACTAATCTCCAATTATTATTATCCTTAGGTTGACGACAAAAATAGTTAAAGGTCAGGTTTAAGAATTAATTATTTAACTAGCTTTTCAACAATAAGATAATTCATATTAAATTTTGCTTGAGTGTTACCCAATGCAGCTGATTTTTTATACCAACCTAATGCTTGATCATAATCTTGAGTAACGTTAATACCTTGCTCATACATCAATCCCATATTAAATTGTGCAGCAGAATCAAATTGTAGCGCTAGCTTTAGACATCCTTCAATAGTTAATTGATTTGGGCCACATTGATTTTCTGTAATATTTCTTGGGACTGGGACAATGGCAACATAATTATTAAGTCTTGACCAAAATCCTGTGAATGCTCCTGAACGATCGAAGAAATTTTTCCTAAAGGATCGTTGTGCAGTTTCTACTTGCTTTTCTTCATTTGCAAAATTACCTGACACCATAGGTTTTGTAAAGTGGGGCTCTATTTTTGTTGCCCAGACCAAACTTGTACTAATAAGCAATAGAGCCAGTGCATTAACTTTATTTTCCATAAACTTTTTAATGTATGTAGATTGTGGCGCAAGCAAACCTTCCTCAACTAACTGCAGTCGCAGTCTCTCATTAATATCTGCAGCATTACTTGGAGCCTGGCTCTCTATTCTGAGCTTACGTTTAATTAAAGCAGCTCTAATTAACCTTGCTTGAAGGCGTAACCTAACATCCATCTTGATAACCGTATTACCTGCAATAACATTTAACCAGTCTTGGTCTAATTTTGATTCATCTATGGCCATTCATTTCTCTCCGATCTGTAAACATTCTTCCATCGTTGGTGTTATTTTTTTTCGCGCCTGCGATAAGAATTCTTTGGTAGCAATAGCGCTTCTACCAATAACATCAGCAATAGATTTTATATCCATACCATCCATTTGATAATCTAACGCTGCTGCATGTTCAGGATAGGCATGATAGAATTTATCAAGTTTATCCTGCACGCAATCACTTTGATTTTGATATTCATCCTTAAGTTTATACTCATGTTCTTTGATAGCAGTCGAAGGACTATCACAAGAAATTTCTATCTCATCTAATGAATAATCTATGTGTTTTTTATCAGTTTTTTGTTTCTTCTTATAATCTAACAAAGTATTTCTGAGTATTTGGTACATCCACGTTCTTGAATATTTTAGTTCTTCAAGGGTCCCTGCCTTTTTAAAAATTTTAATAGTCGTTAATTGATAAACTTCACTTGCTTCGTCATAACTCAAACCTTGTGTCATTCCAAACTTTGTAAACTCCCCAGGATTAAAGTCCGATTCTTTTATACCAAATTTTGGCCCATAGTAATGGCCATACATAACAAAACCCTGATTTCTATCTTTTTCGTTTCCTTGGATTAAAGCCATCACTTCAGATGCAATTTCTCGCGTTCTTATGCTCATTGATTCCCCCTATCAACACTCTATTCCTATTCCTTGTTTTTATACACCAACAATCTTTATTATAATTACTTTATTCTTTTAAGCTTTTAATTGTCTTCAGGTAGACGATTAATGTACTTAAGTGTCAGGATATATTTATAATTGGTATTGATTAAAAAATCAGGTGGCCAGTTTTCGCACTAGCCAAGCGGCAGAAAATATTTAAACAGGAGGGTAATAAAATTTTCTGCGACTAAACTAACGATTCAAATATATATCCCCATAGTTATTATGACCGTTCCGTCATTTGAATGAATAATATAGGAGTTTCCGTGATCCTTAATTTTACTAACTATATTAAAGCCATACTTATCAGATACTTTCTTTAAAACGTTTTCACTAAAACTACGTATAAATTCTTCGCTACCAATTGACGTTTTTTCTCCGTATTTCATTAAAATATCTTGTATAAATGGTGGAACATCTTGCACTTGATATGAAAGATTCTTATTTTGCATATTCTTCTCCTTGTAATTTTCTACTAGGTAGACGATATGTTGCTAAAACGGTCAGGTCTTCTTGTTATTAAAATTTATGATTTTTCACTGAGGGAGTTAATTTAGTCTTGAATTTACTTAATTGTGTTTGAGATAATGACTATCGCTTTAGGTTTTCTTTTAGTTCTAAATCTAGTCCTTCAACACGCTTCAAAAATTCTTTAGTGTATTTAACCTTCTTACTTTTTGTTTTTTTGGTTCGCACATTAATTGTTGATTTTTTTTTCTGACTTTCTCTCTTAGATTGATTTTTTGGATGCTGTGGAGCTTGAAGTAGAACATACAATATGGAAATAAACACAATCGTTATAGATAAAACCAATATAACAACCACAAGATTATTAGGGCTTGAAGTTAGTATATTTATCATGTCATCGTAAAAATCTAGCATTGTTTTTTATCTGTCTTCTTAAGACTTTATGATATTACAACTTTGTGAATAGTATTTCTTCAAATTGCTTTAACTAATTCTTCAACAACTTTTTTTGCATCCCCAAAAAGCATTGTTGTTTTATCTGAATAAAAGAGCTCGTTATCTAACCCCGCATACCCTGGAGCCATTGATCGCTTATTTACAATAATCATTTTTGCTTTTTGCGCCTCTAGAATAGGCATTCCATATATTGCACTCCCGGGAGTTTTTGCCGCCGGATTTACAACATCGTTTGCTCCAATTACTAACACTACATCAGTCTGACTAAACTCCCCATTTATGTCTTCCATTTCTGCGACCTGTTCATAAGGGACGTCAGCTTCGGCTAACAAAACATTCATATGCCCTGGCATACGCCCAGCGACTGGATGAATCGCATATTTGACACTGACTCCTTTTTCGATAAGCTTGGTAGTTAGTTCCTGCAATGCATGTTGTGCTCGCGCTACTGCCAATCCATATCCTGGAACAATAATAACTGAGTCAGCATTAGACATGAGATAAGCAACGTCATCTGCAGAGCCTGATTTTACCGGTCTTTCAGCTTGGCCAGCTATATCTGCTGTTGTATCCGCACCAAATCCTCCCAGCATGACTGAAATAATGGATCGATTCATAGCTTTACACATTATGTATGACAAGATTGCTCCAGATGAACCGACGCATGCGCCAGCAATAATCAATACAGAGTTATTAAGAGTAAAACCAATACCCGCCGCCGCCCATCCAGAATAACTATTTAACATCGAAACAACAACTGGCATATCAGCTCCGCCAATTGGAACAATTAAAGTTATGCCTAAGACTAGGGCTAAAGTCACCATCATTATGAATGCTGGAATAGACTCTGATTGAAAATAAATAACACCACAAAATACCATAGCTATTGCTAGGACTAGGTTTATCAAATGCTGTCCTTGAAATATAAGTGGCTTCGCTCCAAACTTTCCAGATAATTTACCGAAGGCAACTACTGAGGCAGTGAAGGTAATAGCTCCAATAAATGCTCCAATAAATAATTCAAAACGTTGTACTATTGAATGTGTCTCAAATATATTGAATACTGCAGCAAGACCAATCAGAACTG
Source organism: Methylophilaceae bacterium (assembly GCA_029244935.1). GTDB lineage: Bacteria > Pseudomonadota > Gammaproteobacteria > Burkholderiales > Methylophilaceae > BACL14. The sequence continues at coordinate 20,642 of JAQWQF010000031.1, forward strand.
CAGCAAGACCAACAAAAGAGTGCATCAAGGCAACAAGCTCTGGCATTTTTGTCATTTGAACTGTCTTTGCAGCATAAATCCCAATACTCCCCCCCAACAAAAGAGGGACTAAAATCAATAATAAATTTAGGCTCTCGCCTATCCAAAAGGTTGCTGCTATTGCAATCGCCATACCAATCATGCCAAATAAATTACCCGACCTAGCAGATGTAGGCGATGACAATCCTCGGAGAGCCAATATAAATAAAACTGCAGCTATTAAATATGCAAAATTTGATAAGGCAAGATTACTCATTTGGCTGCTCTTCTTTCGTTTTTTTTCGTTTAAACATTTCTAGCATGCGCTGCGTCACAAAAAATCCCCCAAAGATGTTAATTGAAGCGAAAAATATAGCAATCGCACCTAAAATGTTGCTAAATGTTACTAACTCCCCGTTATGGTCTCCTACTTGAAGGATTGCACCTACAATGACAATACCTGATATTGCGTTAGTTACCGACATTAATGGGGTATGAAGTGCAGGTGTTACCTTCCAAACCACGTGATAACCTACAAAAATAGCTAATACGAATATAGAAATATTTTGAATAGTAAGTAATTCCGCCATAATTCCTCCTAAATGAGTTTGTCCCCGCTGGTTAATAAACATCCTTTTACAAGTTCATCCTCAAGATTCACCGTCAGTTTTCCAGTCTCATCAAATAGTAACTTAATGAATTCTAAAATATTTCGAGCATAAAGGGCTGAGGCATCTGTGCTTAAAAGGCTAGGTAAATTAGTCATCCCAATAACTTTAACACCGTTGATATCAATAATTTCGTTAGCTTTTGTTAGAGGACAATTACCTGAACCATCCTTTGCAAGACCGGCAGCCATATCTAAAATAACAGCGCCTGGTTTCATTTTCTTAACGGTATCCCCTGATAATAATATAGGGGGCTCTCGCCCAGGTATTAAAGCCGATGTAATAATAATATCTGCTAGTATAGCTTTTTCAGCAATTAGCTTACTTTGTCTATCTAACCAGGATTTGGGCATAGGTTTAGCATATCCACCAGCTCCGGCTGCGTTTTCTTTTTCTTCCTCTGTCTCAAAAGGAACCTCAATAAACTTTGCTCCTAATGATTGAATTTGTTCTTTTACTGCTGGGCGTACATCTGATGCCTCAACTACCGCTCCCAATCTTTTTGCTGTAGCAATAGCCTGTAATCCAGCCACACCCGCTCCTAAAACCATTACCTTTGCAGCTTTAACAGTCCCAGCCGCAGTCATTAGCATAGGCATAAATTTTTTATAATGCTCTGCTGCTAATATGACAGCTTTATAGCCGGCGATATTTGCTTGTGAAGACAACACATCCATCGACTGCGCCCGCGTATTTCTTGGCAGAGCCTCCAGAGCAAAGGCCGTAACCTTTTGCTCAGAAAACTGATTTTTAATGTTTGTATTGAAAGGTTCTAGTAAGCCTACAACATATTGGTTTGGTTTTAGGAGCTTTATGTCTTCACTATTCATTGCACGAACCTGTAATATTAAATCAGATTTAAGTATATTTGAACGATCAACAATTTTTGCTCCTTCATTCTGAAACATTTCATCTGAAATAGACGCACTGATTCCGGCGCCTCTTTCTATCTGGACTTCTTGCTTAAGTAAAATCATCTTCTTAACTGTTTCAGGTGTAGCAGCAACTCTTGCTTCCCCACTAAAAGTCTCTTTTAAAATACCTATTTTCATTCAGACATTACTCCACATATAAAAATTCTTGTAAAATTAGAAATTTAATTCAAAATCGAATTTAGATTAATTTCTTGAATTGATTTAACAATATAATCAATAGCATCCTTCTTAACTGTACTCTTTCGATAAGCTAATGCAACACGACGATAAGGTTTCGGATCACTAAAAGGAATAGTCCTTACTAATGGGTTTTCGTACCCTGAAACTGTAGCTGATTTTGGAAGGACAGATATACCCAAATTAGACGCAACCATATTTCTTATAGTTTCTAGAGAATTTCCTAGTTGAACATCTCGGTTTTTTTCAAGTCCTGGGCAGGCTTCTAAAATTTGATTGGTATAACAATGATCATTATCAAGTAACATTACCTTTTCTCTACCTAATTCTTTAGCGCTTAATGATGGACTTTTTGCCAAAGTATGATTAATTGGGACAATTACCTCAAAAGGTTCATCATAAAGATGAATACATTCAATGCCTGATTTTTCAAAGGGTAATGCAATAATTGCAGCATCAAGCGCACCTCTTTTGAGATGTTCTTCAAGGTTTTTAGTAATATTTTCTTCAACTTCTAATGGCATACTTGGCAAATCTCTTCGTAATATTGGAATTATTAATGGGAGTAGATAAGGGGCAATAGAATATATAAGCCCTAAACTAAAAGGATTGGCTAATTGACGATCGCCTTGTCGCGATAGTTCTTTTATTTTTTCAGCTTCATCCAGCACCACATTAGCTTGATTTATTATAAGCTTTCCTATGGAGGTCGCTGTTACCTTTGATCGACTTCTTTCAAATAAAGATAACCCTAGCTCTTCTTCAAGCTTTTTAATTGCTAAACTTAAAGCTGGTTGACTTACAAAACATTTTTCTGCTGCTCTTCTAAAATTTTTTTCTCTTGCAAGGGCAACTACGAATCTTAGTTCGCTAAGTGTCAATGTTAAATATCCAAATTAATTGCGCCTAGCGCATTTTTCTCAATAAAATTTCTTCTAGGCTCAACATTATCGCCCATTAAATCTGTGAATGTTTCTTCTAGAGCAATACTATCTTCAATTGTAACCTTTAAAAGGCGCCTCATTGAAGGGTCCATTGTAGTCTCCCATAATTGTCCAGGATTCATTTCTCCTAATCCTTTATATCTCTGAATATTCAGTGTGTTTTTAGCTTCAGCCATCAACCAATCTAAAACATCATGAAAATTATTTACTAACTTAGACTTTTCCCCTCTAGAGATTAATGCTCCACTTCCAATCAAGTCTCTCGTTAAATTTGAAGATTTAATAATTTGTCTGTATTCCCCACTCATTAAAAATTCTTCATCTAATTTACTAGTTTGCAAGTTACCATGAACATATTGATTAATTTCAATTTGGTATTTTTCGCTATCAGGATTTTGTTTAACTTCAAAGTTAATATTGTCCTTAAGCATCATCTCCTTCAAGCTATCTGAATATTTTTTCGTTGCATTTTCACTAGATAAATCGATTTCGCCCAAAACGTGAAGAGCGCGAACAAGAGATTCATCATAACGTTGAGACAATCTACGAATTACTGCTTCAGTTAAAACCATTTCCCTAGCTATATTTCCAAGGGCATCCCCTGTAAGTGTTTGCCCGCCCTCCGATGTAAGTAAGGATGCATCATTTAGAGCAGAATCTACTAAATATTGATCGAGCTCCTGTTCGTCTTTTAAATATCGCTCATCTTTACCCTGCTTAACTTTATAAAGTGGCGGTTGAGCAATATAAATATGGCCTTTTTCAACCAATGCTGTCATTTGTCTAAAAAAGAAAGTTAACAACAATGTTCTTATATGAGCGCCATCTACATCTGCATCTGTCATAATAATAATTCTGTGATAACGTAATTTTTCAGCATCGAATTCTTGACCAATACCTGCGCCTAATGCAGTAATAAGTGTTGTTATTTCCTGTGATGCTAATATTTTATCTAGCCGGGCTTTTTCAACATTTAAAATCTTGCCTTTTAACGGAAGAATGGCTTGATTCTTTCGATCCCTACCTTGCTTTGCTGAACCTCCAGCTGAATCGCCCTCAACAAGATATATTTCACATTCTGCTGGATCTTTTTCTTGGCAATCAGCTAATTTCCCTGGGAGGCCCATAGAATCCATTGCCCCTTTTCGACGTGTCATATCGCGCGCTTTTCTAGCAGCCTCTCGCGCACGTGCTGCATCTACAATTTTATTACAAATAATTTTTGCATCTTTTGGATGTTCTAATAAAAATTCTGTAAGTTTTTTCCCAACGACATCAGAAACAATTGGCTGTACTTCACTTGAAACTAACTTATCTTTTGTTTGAGAAGAAAACTTTGGGTCGGGTACCTTAACAGACAAAACACAAACCAAGCCCTCTCTCATATCATCTCCGCCCGTTTCAACTTTTGCTTTTTTTGCCAGTTCATTTGATTCAATATAAGTATTTATTGTTCTAGTAAGAGCAGCTCTTAATCCAGTTAAATGTGTACCTCCGTCTCTTTGAGGTATGTTATTTGTAAAACACTGTACATTTTCCCCATAACTATCATTCCATTGCATACTAACTTCCATAGTTATTCCATCTTTTTCAGTGCTCTCTGCGTAAAAAATATTTTCATGAAGAGTAGATTTAGATCGGTTTATGTATTCTACAAAACCCTTTATACCCCCAGAAGAAGCAAAACTTTCTGTTTTTCCAGATCTATGATCAACCAACTCTATATTCACACCATTATTTAAAAAAGATAGTTCTCTTATTCTTTTTGCCAGCAAATCAAAATGAAAGTCGACATTAATAAATGTTTCGATTGATGGCATAAAAGTTACTTCTGTGCCTGTTTTTTGAGTATCGCCTGTAGCTTTTAATGGCGCAACGATATCGCCTCTCTTAAACTCAACCTCATGAATCTTGCTATTTCTATAAACTTTTAATTTTAGCCAATCAGACAAAGCATTTACTACAGAAACACCTACGCCATGAAGCCCGCCGGAAACCTTATAAGAATTTTGATCAAATTTTCCACCCGCATGTAACTCTGTCATTACAATTTCTGCTGCAGATCTTTTAAACTCATCATCTTCTTTAATATCTGTAGGGATACCTCGCCCATTATCTGTAACAGTTATTGAATTATCTGGGTGAATAATTACCTTTATTTCACTACAATGTCCTGCTAATGACTCATCTATAGCATTATCTAAGACTTCAAACACCATGTGGTGCAATCCACTTCCATCAGAAGTATCACCAATGTACATCCCCGGTCTTTTTCTAACAGCATCAAGCCCTTTTAAAACCTTAATACTTTCTGAGTTATATTCTTTATTTTTGCTTTCTTCTGTTTCTATCATTAGCTTCTCTATTCTTTTTAAATTCTCATGGGCATAACGACATACTTATAGTCATCATTGTTAGGTATTGTTATTAAGCAACTACTAGATGAATCATTAAAAGCAAAAGTTAGTTTATCAAATTGGATATTTACCAATACATCGATTAAGTATGTCACATTAAATCCAATATCAATGATAGCTCCTTTATATTTTATTTCTAGTTCTTCTTCTGCTTGTTCTTGTTCACTATTTGAGCTAATTAATTTAAGGTTGTTTTCTTCAATCACCATTCTAATACCGCGGTATTTTTCATTAGACAAAATAGAGGCTCTTTGCATTGAAGACAAAAGGCTTAATCGGTCTATATCAAAAATATTTGAATGTCCAATAGGGATAACACGGTTGTAGTCTGGAAATTTTCCATCAATCACTTTGGTAATTAAATCAATATCATTAAATTTAAATGCAACTTGATTTTTTGTAATATTTATTTCTACAGACTTGTCTTCATCTTCCATTAATTTAATTAACTCAATAATTGTTTTTCTAGGAATAATTATTTGGGTCTTTTCTTGAGCATCATTGAGTGTTGTTGATGTAAAGCTTAACCTATGTCCATCTGTTGCGACAATATTCAACTTGTTTCCATCTACTTCAAATAACAATCCATTTAAATAGTAACGAATGTCTTGTTGTGCCATTGAAAAATCTACTTGCTTTAAAAGACTCTTTAATTGATTTTGGGCAACTGAAAAAGTTGTAGTTTCTCCTTCATTTTTTACCATAACAGGATAATCTTTTGCCGGTAATGTCTGAAGATTAAATTTACTTTTCTTTGCTTTAACTATTACCTTTGATTCCTCTATTTGAATATCCAAAGTACTTTTTTCAGGTAAGGCTCTAGTAATATCAAACAATTTACGTGCTGAGATTGTTGTTTTAAAAGATTCTTTTATATCTGTTTTTATAGATAGTGAAATTTGGACTTCAAGGTCAGTTGCTGTGAATTTTAAAATCCCATCTTCTCCCTCAAGTAATAAGTTCGAAAGAATAGGTAGGGCATGTCGTTTTTCTACAATACCTGAAACATCTGAAAGTGGTTTTAATAATATATCTCTGTCGATCTTTATATTCATAGTTTTTTCTTTATATAAATAATAATAATAATAATAGAAAGCTTTTTAATAGTTTACGTCTTTAATGCTATTTAAAACAGTTATTTACTCTATTTTTTATGTTCTGGTTTTATCATCACTTAACTGTGGATGAGTTGTGTATAATTTTTTTTTTATCATTTATTTTTCTTAAATTAACATTTTATCCACAAGAAACTCATAACATAACTATATATTAACCTCTTAATACCTGGGTAAGAAATCCAAGATCTTGTCCAATATTATGATCTTTTAATCTAAGTTGTTCGATTTCATCACACGCATGGATAATAGTTGTATGGTGTCTTCCCCCAAACGCTTCTCCAATTTCAGGAAAGCTTAAATTTGTTAGTTCACGAGTTAAGCTCATTGCAACTTGTCTTGGTCGAGAATAGTTTCTCGACCTTTTTTTGCTGTGGATATCAGAAATTTTTATTTTATAATATTCTGCTACTGTTTTTTGTATGTTTTCGACAGTTACTTGTCGACCACGAACCGCAATTAAGTCTTTAAGGGACTCTTTTGCTAACCCAATATCAATCTCGCGCCCAGTAAAATTAGACATTGCTAGCACCCTATTTAGCGCCCCCTCTAATTCTCGTACATTAGACCGTATTTGTTTGGCAATAAAAAATGCAACGTCATCAGGGAGTGTTATTTTATTTTCTTCTGCTTTTTTGAGTAAGATTGCCACCCTCATTTCTAGTTCGGGCGGGTCAATTGCTACGGTTAATCCCCAACTAAATCTTGTCCTTAAGCGCTCGTCAACACCTGCTATTTCTTTAGGATAACTGTCACAGGTAATAATAATTTGTTTTTTGTTTTCTATAAGACTATTGAACGCATAAAAAAATTCTTCTTGAGTTCGATTTTTCTTTGCTATAAATTGAATGTCATCAATCAACAATAGATCAAGTGAGTGGTATGTTTTTTTAAAACTATCGAATGCTTTGTTTTCATATGCTTTTACCACGTCGTGCACGTAACGCTCAGCATGCAAATATTTAATTTTAGCGTCAGGCCGTAAATCCTTTAAATGATTTCCAATTGCATGTATTAAATGAGTTTTACCTAACCCAACTCCCCCATAAATAAATAATGGGTTATAAGCTAATCCAGGATTTTCTGCAATTTGAACAGCAGCAGCAGTAGCCAGCTGATTAGCTTTCCCTGTAACAAAGTTATTAAAAGTAAAAGCTTTATTAAGTCCATTGCTTTTGGTTGATTTTAATTTTTCTGTTTTTGGGAGAACAATTTTTTCTAAGGTGTTGGTTGATGGCCGCGGTTTTTGTTTATTTACTTTGTAGTCTAGTTGAGTAGATTTTAGATGTTTTTTTGTAAGAGCAATTAAACTTTCATTAAATCGTTCTTTTACCCATTGTAAGACAAACAAATTTGGCGCAACTATATATAAGGTGTTATTTTCTTTATTATAGTCTGGTGTTAGAGGCTTTAACCAGGTGTTATATTGTTGAGCTGTTAGTTCTTTGTTGCAATGCTCTAAACATAATAGCCAGAATTTTTCGATATCCATTTAACTATTTTTCTTATATATAATTTTTTTTCGGAAATCCATGTTAGCTTAAAAATCAAAAGTTATCCACAGGCTTTTATACTATTATTTATTTTTATGTTATTGACATTAAGGCCCTACTGGAGTATTGTTCGCGGTCAAAGATTAAAGTTCCAGGAGCATATTATAATGAAACGGACCTACCAACCCTCAAAAGTTAAACGTGCTAGAACACACGGATTTTTAGTAAGAATGAAGACCCGTGGCGGCCGGGCAGTTATTGCATCGCGACGAGCAAAAGGAAGAGCGCGTCTAGGTATATAAAATTCTCTATTGCATAAATCTAAAGAATATAAGTTACTAAATGCGGATGATTTTTCGTCCGTTTTTAGTTTTAGAAAACGACTAAACTCCCCTCATCTTTTTTTCCATCTTGCTCCTAATTTATTAGGCCACCATCGTCTAGGATTTGTAATTGGAAAAAAAATAGAAAAAAGAGCTATTAGAAGGAATTATATGCGACGTTCAATTCGAGAAATGTTAAAAGATTTATTACCTCAAAATTTTTCTTTTGATATTGTTGTTCGTGTTCAAAAGTCTTTTTATCGTAATGAGTTTAGTCAAATTAAATCAGAGCTTCAGTTATTAATAGGGCGTACTAAATAGAATGACACGCCTTATTATTTTTTTGGTTAAGATTTACCAATTTGCTTTTAGACCTTTTTTTGGAAACAGATGTAGGTTTACTCCAACCTGTTCAGTGTATACAATTGAGGCATTACAAGAATACGGCTTTTCTAAAGGCCTTTGGCTTTCATTAAAAAGGCTATTAAGGTGTCGCCCAGGCTCTAAAGCTGGTTTTGACCCTGTTCCTAAATAAACTAAAGGATTTTATGGATACCAAGCGACTTATTCTTTTCGTAGTGTTTTCTTTTTCACTCTTATTGCTATGGGATTCTTGGCAAAGACAAAATATAAGCCCGTCTACTGATGCTTCAGATATTTCACAAGATGGTATTCCTAAGCCATCAAATGAATTTGTTGGAAAAGCTGACCTACCAAATATTTCCTCAGGCTATCAATTACTTAATGGTAAAACTATTGAGGTAAAAACTGATAAATATAATCTTAATATTAGTGAAATAGGTGGAGATATTCGCAAGCTAACTTTGTCTGATCACTTGGCAGATAATTATGTTGATGATTATGTATTGTTCTCTGATGCTTCAGACCCCGTTTTAGACAGCTTGTTATATGTTGCTCAATCCGGATTATTGGGTAAAAATTTACCTTCACATAAATCCAAATTTATATTTGAAAAAAATTCTTATACATTAAATGGAAAAACATTAAGTGTTCCAATGATTTTTAATTCTCCTGAAGTCAGTGTTAAAAAGACCTATCAGTTTTCAGAAGATTCATACTTGATTAATGTTCGTTATGATATTCAAAACAAAACTCAATCTACGATAGCTCCAAGAGCCTATTTCCAATTAATACACGACGGAGATTCTAATCAGGGAACAAAATTAACACCTTCATTCACTGGACCTGCCTACTATACTGAGGAAAAGGATTTTACTAAATTTGCATTTTCTAAGACCGAAAAAAAATCTTTCACTCACACCAGTAATGATGGTTGGATGGGTATCATTCAGAGATATTTTGCCAGTGCCTGGATCTTATCGGAGCCTATTAGCCGCGAGCTTTACGCTAAAAAAGTTGCAGATAATATCTATGCAGCCGGTATGCTAACATCGTTACCTAGTATTGAGCCAAATAAAAACATATCTTTCGAGGTCAAATTGTATGCAGGACCTCAGAGCAAGGACGACCTTGTATCAGCGGCAAAAGGCATGAAATATAGCGTTGATTATGGGTGGTTAACTATTATTGCATCTCCATTATTTTCAGTATTGTCAGGCATTTATAAAATGGTTGGTAATTGGGGTATTTCTATTATTTTATTGACTGTCTTGATCAAGCTTTTATTCTATCCTTTATCAGCGGCTAGTTATCGTTCGATGGCTCAAATGAGAGAGCTTGCACCGAGATTGGCAAGCATGAAAGAACGTTTTGGGGATGATAAACAGAAAATGCAACAAGCAATGATGGAGCTTTATCGAACTGAAAAAATTAATCCTTTAGGTGGATGTTTGCCGATTCTGATACAGATTCCTGTTTTTATTGCACTTTATTGGGTGTTATTAGGTTCTGTTGAATTAAGGCATGCACCATTTTTTGGTTGGATTAGTGACCTATCTGTCAAGGATCCGTATTATATTTTACCGGTCTTAATGGCCGCTTCTATGTTTTTACAAACGAAGCTTAATCCAAAGCCTACAGATCCATTGCAGGCTAAATTGATGTTGTGGATGCCTATTGTCTTTAGTATTTTCTTTTTCTTTTTTCCAGCTGGCCTTGTTTTATATTGGCTGATAAACAATATTCTATCGATTGCTCAGCAAGCTTATGTAAATAAGAAAATACATGCTGAGACTCTTAAAAAGAAAGGCAATGCTTAACGAATCTTCAACAATTGTTGCCGTATCAACTGCAGCAGGTATTGGGGGTATTGGGGTGGTTCGTCTTTCAGGGACAAAAGCACTAGAGATTGCTCAAGAAATATGTGACAACAAAATTGTCTCAAGGTACGCAGGTTTTCATAGTTTTGCTTATCCAGACAATAATTTAATCGATCAAGGTATTGTTATCTATTTCCCCAGCCCCAATTCTTTTACAGGCGAAGATGTAATTGAGTTTCAGGCTCATGGCAGTCCTGTTGTGCTTCAACAAATAGTTAATGCTTGTGTAGAGACAGGGGCAGTCGTTGCAGAGCCAGGGGAATTTACTAAGCGAGCATATCTCAATAATAAAATTGATTTAATGCAGGCAGAGGCTGTTATAGATTTAATTAATGCTTCTACAGAAACAGCAGCAAGGAGCGCAGTTAATTCGTTATCAGGCAAATTTTCTATTATAATCAATGACTTACTTAAAGATTTAATTGAACTTAGAATGTATGTTGAAGCATGTTTAGATTTTCCAGAAGAAGAGATTGATTTCATAACTCAAGGGAATGTCGCTGAAAAAATCAACAAACTTCATATTACTATGCAAGATATACTTAAATCTGCTCAACAAGGTAAGTTATTAAGAGATGGTTTAAATATTGTCTTAGTTGGACAACCTAATGTTGGTAAGTCTAGTTTGCTTAACCAATTATTAGGAGAAGAACGTGCAATTGTTACTGAAATTGCAGGAACGACGAGAGACTCAATTTCTACACATATTTCATTGCATGGTATCCCGGTTCATATTGTTGATACAGCAGGACTAAGAGAAACGGACAATTTAGTTGAAAAAATGGGCATTGAAAAAACATGGCAGTCTCTACAAAAGGCGCATATTGCATTATTTTTAGTTGAAGCTAGTAATGGTATTACCGAGTATGAAAAGACTGTTCTAAAGGAATTATCTCCTAATACTATCAAAATATGGATTTTTAATAAGATCGATTTATTAAAGATTGCACCTAAAGTTATTGAAGAAAAAGAAGGGGTGCATGTTTATTTGTCTGCAAAAACTGGCGATGGAATTAACTTATTAATTGATCAAATTGCAGGTAATAAAAGCATGCCATTGATTATTGATGACAATCAAAATATTTTTATGGCAAGAGATAGGCATCTCAAGGCGCTTAGTATTGTTCAATCAGCATTAACGAATGCCTCTATAAATATTGATGCAGCTGAAATTGTTGCCGAGGAATTGACTCAGGCACAACATGCTTTATCCACGATTACAGGAGAATTTAATCCTGATGATTTGTTGGGAAAGATATTTAGTGAGTTTTGTATTGGTAAATAAGACGTTTCACGTGAAACTTTTTAGATAAGACGTTTCACGTGAAACCTAGGTCATTTATAAGAAATAAAGTAAAATTTAGATCTTTAATCAATTTTAATTTTTAACTTATGGATTTTCCAAGTAAATTTGATGTAATTGTTATCGGTGGTGGCCATGCAGGGACTGAAGCTGCTTTGGCTTCATCGCGTATGGGTCAAAAAACTTTATTGTTAACTCATAATATTGAAACCTTAGGACAAATGTCATGTAATCCCTCCATTGGCGGCATTGGCAAGGGTCATTTAGTTAAAGAAATTGATGCAATGGGTGGAATTATGGCAAGAGCTGCAGATATTGCTGGCATACAATTTAGAATTCTCAATAGAAGTAAGGGCCCAGCTGTAAGAGCTACACGCGCACAAGCTGATAGAGTCCTATACAAAGCTGCGGTAAGGCATGCAATAGAGAATCAGGAAAATTTGTGGTTATTCCAGCAGTCAGTGGACGATGTAATTGTAAAAAATTACAAAGTAAAAGGCGTAGTTACTCAAATTGGCCTAACTTTCTATGCTGATAATGTTATTTTAACTACAGGAACATTCTTAGGTGGGTTAGTTCATATTGGCTTACAAAATTATGAAGCAGGTCGTGCAGGAGACCCTTCAGCTTCGACTTTAGCAAAAAAATTAAAAGAATTAGATTTGCCTGTAGGGCGCCTAAAAACTGGCACACCACCAAGAATTGATGGAAGATCTATTGATTATACAAAAATGGAAGAGCAGCCCGGAGATAATCCTGCCCCAAACTTTTCATTCATTAATCCAAAAATTGAGCATCCAGAGCAAATATCTTGTTGGATTACACACACCAATAAGCAAACTCATGAAATTATTCGCCAAGGCTTAGATAGATCGCCGATATATACCGGGGCTATCGAAGGGGTGGGGCCTAGGTATTGTCCTTCTGTAGAAGACAAAATTCATCGATTTGCTGATAAAGATTCACATCAAATTTTTATTGAGCCGGAAGGCCTTACTACCCATGAAGTTTATCCAAATGGAATATCAACTAGTTTACCCTTTGATGTTCAATATAGCTTAGTGCGTTCAATAAAGGGGATGGAAAATGCCCATATATTACGTCCTGGTTATGCTATCGAATACGATTATTTTGATCCTAGAGCATTAAAAACTAGCTTAGAAACAAAATCTATTGAGGGACTATTTTTTGCAGGGCAAATTAATGGTACTACTGGATATGAAGAGGCAGCAGCTCAGGGTTTAATCGCAGGTATGAACGCTTCACTTAAGTCCCAAGGCAAAGAAACCTGGACACCAACTCGTCAGGAGTCTTATATAGGAGTAATGATTGATGACTTAATTACCCGAGGAGTTACCGAGCCATATAGAATGTTCACAAGTCGCGCAGAGTATCGTTTATTACTTCGAGAAGACAATGCTGATTTAAGATTAACGGCTCACGCACGTTCAGTTGGGCTGATTTGTAAAGAGCATTGGAAAAATTTTAATACAAAACAAGAAAGTATTAATAAAGAAGAAAGTAGACTTAAAAAAACACTTATCCGGCCATCAAAAAAAGAAAAAATGATGCAAGAAACTATTTTAGGTAAGGCTCTAGATCATGAATATTCAGCTTTCGACTTGCTAAGGAGGCCTGAAGTCAACTATAAAGACCTTATGGCCATGATGGGTGAAAAATCTTCAAAGCATGAAGCGGTGTGGGAGCAAGTAGAGATTATGGCAAAGTATTCGGGCTATATAGTCAGACAACAGGAACAAATTGACAGAAATAAAGCTCAATATGATCTTAAAATACCTAGTGATATCAATTATGATATTGTTCATGGGTTAAGCACAGAAGCAAAACAAAGGTTATCAGCGCATCGTCCTGAAACTATTGACCAAGCAACTAGAATTTCTGCGATTACAGATGCAACTATTTCGATTTTAGTTATTTATATTAAGAAAAAATATCAAAAATCTTCTCAGGAGTTTAAAGAAAAAGTTGCATAATAAGGAGTTATTGGTTTCTGGGCTAGAAACATTAGGCATTCAAAATCAAAATAGTTTAGTAGATAAGTTATTGTTTTATATGGATTTATTGAGAAAATGGAATAAAACATATAATCTAACAGCCATTACAAAAGAGCAAGATATTATTACGCATCATTTGCTAGATTGTCTGTCGGTTACAAAGTTGGTTAACGCAAAGACTATAATGGATGTAGGGAGTGGTGCGGGATTACCTGGAGTAATTTTCGCGCTTTGTTTTCCTGATAGAAAAATAACAATGGTAGATAAAGTGGGGAAAAAAACAGCATTTATTCAACAGGTTATTGGTGAGTTTAATCTCAATAATGCAAGGGTATTAAATGGGCGAGTGGAAGACATAGAAAATTACAAACATTATGATGGGATCATTTCTCGGGCTTTTTCTGATATGGAGACAATGATTAAATTAACATCACACTTGCTTTTAGATGGCGGAAATTGGTATGGCATGAAGAGTAAGAACAGTAAAGATGTTGAAATGACTACAATTAAATATTCTTATAATGTGGATAAAATTGATGTTCCACATCTTAAGGCCGAGCGTTACTTAATTACGGTAGTGAATACCGCAACTAATAAACTTTAAGGTACGAGACATAAAAAATGCGAATTTTTGCTATATCAAATCAAAAAGGTGGTGTTGGAAAAACAACAACAACAGTCAATCTGGCCGCTAGCTTAAGTAATAAGAAGAAAAAAGTCTTATTAATTGACCTAGACCCCCAAGGTAATGCTACATCTGGATCCGGAATTAAAAAATCAATGACAGCTGGGAGCATTTACGAGGTATTAATTGGACAAAATACCTTAAAAAATATTATTGTAACGTCCAAAGAAAGTTTTTTTGATGTGGCAACTGCTAATCAATCTTTAGCAGGAGCTGAGATTGAGTTAGTTGATATTCCTGATAGAGAATATATCTTAAAAAAACAAATTGAATCACTTAATAAGCAATACGATTTTATTCTTATCGATTGTCCCCCAGCGCTCAATTTGCTGACAGTAAATGCATTGGTTGCTGCTAATTCAGTTTTGATACCAATGCAATGTGAATACTTTGCTCTAGAAGGCCTTTCTGACCTGGTGAATACAATAAAAAAAGTAAAAAATCATTTAAATACTGAGATTGAGATTGAAGGTTTACTTAGAACTTTATTTGATAAGCGGAATACACTGGCTCAACAAGTATCAGAACAATTGTCTGCCCATTTTGGTTCTAAGGTGTATGAAACTATTATCCCAAGAAACGTTAGGCTTGCAGAAGCCCCAAGTTATGGTAAGCCAGTACTTTTTTATGATAAAAGTTCAAAAGGAGCTATCGCATATCTTGCTCTTGCTGACGAAATTTTAGGAAAATATAACAATGAAAAATAGAGGATTAGGTAGAGGATTAGAAGCTTTATTAGGAGATGATAATAACAGTGAGCAAAGTAACGATCAATTAAAAATGATATCTATTGAAAAATTGAGTGCCGGAAAATATCAACCTCGTTCAATTATGGATCCAAAGCCCTTAGAGGAGCTTGCAGAATCAATAAAAGCTCAGGGTATTATGCAACCAATATTAGTGAGAATGCTAACGCAAAATGACTATGAAATAGTTGCAGGTGAGCGTAGATGGCGAGCTGCAAAGTTAGCTAATCTAACTGAGGTCCCTGTTTTAATAAAAAAAATATCGGATTCCTCTGCTCTTGCGATGGCATTAATTGAAAATATACAAAGAGAGGATCTTAATGTTATTGAAGAGGCGAAGGGGATAAAACAGTTGATTGATGAATTTGACATGACGCACGATGCAGCAGCCGAGTCATTAGGAAAATCTAGAACAGCCGTTTCTAATATATTGCGTTTACTAAACCTTAGTGATTATGTTCAAGATGCATTACTTAATAAGAAAATAGAAATGGGTCACGCTAGAGCACTATTAAGTCTAGGAACAAGCGAACAAGCAATGTTTTGTCAAAAGGTTATCAGTCAAAAACTATCAGTAAGAGAAGTTGAGGTATTAGTTGGCAATCAACGTCAAACCCAAAAAAAAATAAAGGTATCTGAAAGTGGCGATATTCAAGTTTTAGAGAATGATTTATCAGAAATATTGGGTATGAGCATTAAAATTTTGCATAATAAAAGTGGTAAGGGGACTTTAAAAATTAATTATTCAAATTTAGATCAATTTGACATGTTATTAAAAAAACTAAAAAAATAGTTTTAGACCTTGACGAATTTAACAAATCAAGCCAAAATTGCGTGCTTTGCAATATTAAGAAATTGCTAGATAAAAATTATTTTTGGCAGCTAAAAAATGGATGAATCGCAATTACTTGCTAAAAAATTAAATTTTCTACCTAAAGTATATAGAAAAGTGGTTTACCAACAGTTCTTAGCATCATTGGTTGTTGGGATTTTGGCAGGATTTATTTTTAATATACATGCTGGACTGTCTGTACTCTCAGGAGCACTTCCAGTCATCATTGGAACCGTTGTTGCAACACCTATTGCAAACCTTAATAAAAATAAAAGAAGCCCAGGATCAATTGTAAAAAGCGCACTTAAAGCAGAAGCAGTTAAGATAACGATTATTTTTATAGTACTTTGGTTGATGTATAGGTTTTATGTTCAACTTGTACCGATGGCCTTATTAATTGGCTTAATAATGTCAGTGTTAATTTCATGTTTGGCAATATCAGACATTGATAATATAAATATAGAGACAAAGGAATAAAGAAAAATTGGCAGATAGTTATAACTCACCTAGTGAATATATAGGGCACCATTTATCTAATAATGAATTACATTTAGATTTTTTAGGTGAAGGTTCATTTATGACTCTTCATTTAGATTCATTTGTAATGGCCGTTATTCTTGGAATTTTTTCAATGGGACTAATCTGGCTTGTAGCAAGAAGAGCCTCAGCTGGCGTTCCAACAAAAACACAGGCATTTGTTGAATTAGTCTTTGGTTTTATAGATGATCAGGTAGGAAATATATTCCATGGAAATCGACATTCGTTTGTTGCCCCTGCAGCCTTAACGGTTTTTGTATGGGTACTAATGATGAACGCAATGGATTTTTTACCAATCGATATAATGGCAAAATTTTATGGAATGTTAGGTTTGTATGAATGGAAAGCGGTACCAACTTCAGATGTTAATACCACTTTTGGACTAGCTCTTGGGGTTTGGTTCTTAATGATTTATTTCGGTATTAAAGTAAAAGGAATGGGTGGTTGGTTGCATGAGATTTTTTGTGCACCTTTTGGTTCATCGGTTTGGGTTTGGCCTGCTAACTTTTTGTTTAATATAATTGAATATGTATCAAAACCACTATCTCATTCTCTTCGATTATTTGGTAATATGTATGCCGGTGAAGTTATCTTCCTGTTATTAGGTTTATGGGCAGCAACAGGAGTATCTGGAATTATCTTTGGATCAATTCTGGGTGCAGGGTGGGCAATATTTCATATTCTTATTGTAGTATTGCAGGCATATATATTCATGATGTTAACTGTTGTGTATTTATCGATGGCTCATGAAGGACACTAATTTTTTAAATTTTTTAAACTAAAAGGAAGTAAATTATGGAAACAGTACAATTTTTAGCTCAAATTCAAGCATACACAGGTATTGGTATTGGTTTGATCATTGGATTAGGGGCTCTT
Source organism: Methylophilaceae bacterium (assembly GCA_029244935.1). Classification (GTDB taxonomy): domain Bacteria; phylum Pseudomonadota; class Gammaproteobacteria; order Burkholderiales; family Methylophilaceae; genus BACL14. The sequence continues at coordinate 37,966 of JAQWQF010000031.1, forward strand.
GGTGCTTGTGTGGGTATTGGTATTATGTGTGCAAGCTTTTTAGAGGGAGCAGCAAGACAGCCGGAAATGATACCTCAATTACAAGTTAAAGTATTTTTATTGTTAGGTTTAATTGATGCATCATTTATTATTGGTGTCGGTTTAGCAATGATGTTTGCTTTCGCAAACCCACTATTAAGTGTCGTACCTGTAAGCTAATTAAAATATTTTTTTGATCCCAATATTTGGGGATAAGACGGAGTAAAGATGAATCTTAATTTTACAATGATTGCTCAAGCAATAGCTTTTGCAATATTAATTTGGTTTACGGTTAAATTTGTTTGGCCTCCTTTGCTAAATGCAATTGAGAAAAGACAGAAGGAAATTGCTGATGGCTTAGCCGCTGCTCAAGAAGGTAAGTTATCGCTTGAAGTGGCAGCAAAAAAAAATGCTGAAACCCTTAATGAAGTTAAGCAAAAAGGTGCAGAAATTGTAAGTCAGGCAGAAAAAAGAGCATCTGAAATTGTTGAACAAGCTAAAAATGTTGCTAATGAAGAAGGTGACAGAATAATAGCAAGTGCAAAATCTGAGATTGATCAAGAAGTGAATAGAGCAAAAGAGGAACTTCGTGGTCAAATATCTTCACTTGCGATTCAGGGTGCTGAAAAGATTCTAGATAAAGAAATTGATAAGAAAGTTCATGCAGATATGCTAACTAAATTAGCAAAGGATTTATAAGAGCATATGGCTGAAATTTCAACAATTGCAAGACCCTATGCGGTTGCTATATTTAATTTAGCAAAAGAAGAGAAAGCCCTTTCTAAGTGGTCAGATATGTTATCTCTTATGAGTGGAATTGTTGAGAATGAAGATATTAATTCTTTTATTAATGATTCCAAAATATTAGATGAAGATAGAGAAAAGCTTATATTAAATATTTGCGGAGATAAAATAAATTCATCTGGTAAAAATTTAATAAAGCTTTTAGTTGAATATAAGAGATTATTGATTTTGTCTTCAATAACATTACTTTTTGAAGAGCTTAAAGATAAAGACGAAGGGGTTATAGAAGCTGAAATTATTATGGCTGAGCAACCGGATAAAAAATTGGTTGCAAAATTATTACAAAGCCTAGAAAAAAGATTCAATAAAAAAATTGAAGGAAAAGTAGTTATTGATAAAAGTATTGTTGGTGGAACCAAGATAGTTGTTGGGGATACCGTTATAGATGCTTCAGTTCGAGGACAACTAGATAATTTAGCTTATACATTAAAAGCATAAAACCAGGAGATATTAATGCAGTTATCAACATCAGAAATAAGTGAATTAATTAAAACTAGGATTAAAGATTTTTCTACTAGTTCAGAAGCCAGAACACAAGGAACAGTAGTTTCAGTAACAGACGGTATTGTTCGTATTCATGGGTTGTCTAATGTAATGTCTGGAGAAATGATTGAATTCCCAGGGAACACTTTCGGTTTGGCGCTTAATTTAGAAAGAGATTCAGTAGGAGCAGTTGTTCTTGGCGATTATGAACATATTACTGAAGGTGATGTGTGTAAATGTACAGGAAAAATTTTAGAAGTACCTGTAGGGCCTGAACTTTTAGGCCGTGTTGTAGATACATTAGGTGTTCCGATTGATGGAAAAGGACCAATCAAAACAAAATTAACAGATAAGTTAGAGAAAGTTGCTCCTGGTGTAATTGATAGACAATCAGTTTCTCAACCAGTGCAGACTGGACTTAAATCGGTTGACTCTATGGTACCAATTGGTAGGGGACAAAGAGAGTTAATTATTGGTGATCGTCAAACTGGTAAAACAGCAGTTGCTGTTGATGCAATAATTAATCAAAAAGGCCAAGACATGAAATGTGTTTATGTTGCAATTGGTCAAAAAGCGTCAACAATTATGAATGTAGTTAAAAAGCTTGAAGAGCATGGAGCAATGGAATATACAACTGTTGTGAGCGCTTCCGCATCAGATTCTG
>JAQWQF010000028.1 GCA_029244935.1 Methylophilaceae bacterium
ATACTTCTGGTGTAAAAGATAGAAGACAGGGTCGATCAAAATATGGCGCAAAACGCCCAAAAGAAGCTTAATTTAAAAGAGGTTATTAGATATGCCTAGACGTAGAGAAGTTCCAAAAAGAGAAATTTTACAGGACCCAAAATTTGGGAGCATAGAGCTTTCTAAATTTGTTAATGTACTTATGACTAGCGGTAAAAAGTCAGTGGCTGAGAGAATTATTTATGGTGCTTTTGATCAGATTCAGACTAAAAGTGGTAAAGACCCAATTGAAGTTTTTACTCTTGCAATTGATAATTTAAGGCCTGTTGTTGAAGTAAAAAGTAGAAGAGTAGGTGGTGCCAACTACCAAGTTCCAGTCGAAGTGAGACCATCAAGGAGATCAGCTCTAGCAATGCGATGGTTGAGAGATGCCGCGAGAAAGCGTGGTGAAAAGTCAATGGACTTAAGGCTTGCTGCTGAACTTATGGAAGCATCTGAAAATAAAGGCTCAGCGATGAAAAAAAGAGAGGAAGTTCATCGTATGGCAGAAGCAAATAAAGCATTCTCTCATTTCCGTTTCTAAATTTTTGTAAAAGGTTAATTAAAAGTGGCTCGTCAAACCCCTATTGAACGTTATAGAAATATTGGTATTAGTGCACATATTGATGCTGGTAAAACAACAACGACTGAACGTATCCTTCTTTATACAGGTGTGAATCATAAGATTGGTGAAGTACATGATGGTGCTGCTACTATGGATTGGATGGAACAAGAACAGGAACGAGGAATTACAATTACCTCGGCTGCTACAACTTGTTTTTGGTCTGGTATGGCAAACCAATTTGACCAGCACAGAATTAATATTATCGATACACCAGGACACGTTGATTTTACGATTGAAGTAGAGCGGTCAATGCGTGTTTTAGATGGTGCATGTATGGTTTATTGTGCAGTAGGCGGCGTTCAACCACAATCTGAAACTGTTTGGCGCCAAGCTAATAAGTATAAAGTTCCTCGACTAGCATTTGTAAACAAAATGGACCGACAGGGCGCAGATTTCTTTAAAGTCTATGATCAAATGAAATCAAGACTTAAAGCAAATCCAGTACCAATTCAGGTTCCTATTGGTGCCTCTGAAACATTTAAGGGTGTGGTAGATCTGGTAAAAATGAAGGCAATTCTTTGGGATGAAGAGAATCATGGTATCAAATTTGAATATGTTGATATTCCAGATGATCTAAATGATATATGCCAAAAATGGCGAGACAATATGCTTGAAAGTGCCGCTGAAGCTAATGAAGAGTTGATGAATAAATACCTTGAAACAGGTGACCTTTCTGAAGAAGAAATTAAAACAGGGCTTAGAATTAGAACCTTGGCTAGTGAAATTGTACCAATGTTGTGTGGCTCAGCGTTTAAAAATAAAGGCGTTCAAGCAATGTTGGATACTGTAATTGAATTAATGCCTTCACCTACAGATGTTGAAGATACACCAGGTGAGGACGAGTCAGGTAAGCCAATGGTATGTCACGCGGCGGATGATGAACCTTTCGCTGCTCTTGGTTTTAAAATCATGACAGATCCATTTGTAGGCCAGCTTATTTTCTTTAGAGTTTATTCTGGAGTTGTTAAAGCTGGAGACACGATTTACAACCCGATTAAAGGTAAAAAAGAACGTATAGGACGTATTTTACAGATGCATGCTAATAATCGTGAAGAATTAAAAGAAGTTAGAGCAGGCGATATTGCTGCTGCTGTTGGCTTGAAAGACGTTACAACAGGTGACACAATTTGTGATGTTAAAAAACCAATGATTCTTGAACGTATGATTTTTCCAGAACCTGTAATTCACGTTGCTGTTGAACCGAAGACAAAAGCTGACCAAGAGAAAATGGGTATTGCTTTAGGTCGATTATCTCAAGAGGATCCATCATTTAGGGTTAAAACAGATGAGGAAACTAATCAAACAATCATCTCAGGTATGGGTGAATTACATTTAGAAATTTTAGTTGACCGAATGAGAAGAGAATTTGCTGTTGAGGCAGATATTGGAGCACCTCAGGTTGCATACAGAGAAGCAATAAAAAAATCTGTTGAACAAGAAGGTAAATTTGTTAAGCAATCAGGTGGTAAAGGACAGTATGGGCATGTATGGCTTAAGATTGAGCCTAATGAAACTGGTAAAGGTTATGAGTTTATTGACTCTATTAAAGGCGGTAGCGTACCAAGAGAATTTATTCCAGCTGTTGATAAAGGCCTAAAAGAAACAATTACTGCAGGTGTATTAGCAGGCTATCCGATAGAAGATGTTAAAGTAACTTTATACGATGGTTCGTTTCATGATGTTGACTCTAATGAAAATGCATTTAAAATGGCAGCTTCATTTGCATTTAAGGATGGTTGTAAGAAAGCAGATCCGATATTATTAGAGCCAATGATGTTTGTTGAAGTTGAAACTCCTGAAGAATATATGGGTGATGTGATGGGAGATTTATCCTCACGACGAGGTATTGTTCAGGGCATGGAGGACAATGCAGGAATTAAAGTAATACGATGTGAAGTGCCACTTGCGGAAATGTTTGGTTATTCCACTGTGGTTAGATCGTTATCACAAGGTCGAGCAACATACTCGATGGAATTTAAACATTACGCTGAAGCGCCAAGAAACGTTGCGGATGCAGTGATTAATAAACAGTAATTTAATTACGGAATAAATTAAGGAGAAATATTATGGCTAAAGGTAAATTTGAGCGTAACAAACCGCATGTCAACGTTGGCACAATTGGTCACGTCGATCACGGGAAAACAACATTAACAGCTGCAATCTCTACAGTGCTTACTAAAAAGTTTGGTGGCGATAAAAAAGATTTTGCAGAGATTGATTCAGCTCCAGAAGAAAAAGCACGTGGTATAACTATTAATACCTCTCATGTGGAATATGAAACAGAAAGTCGTCATTATGCTCACGTGGATTGCCCAGGCCATGCTGATTATGTTAAAAATATGATTACTGGTGCTGCCCAAATGGATGGAGCAATTCTAGTTTGTTCAGCTGCAGATGGACCTATGCCGCAAACGCGTGAACATATCTTATTATCTCGTCAGGTTGGTGTTCCTTACATTGTTGTATTTTTAAATAAAGCCGACATGGTAGATGACAAGGAGTTATTAGATTTAGTTGAAATGGAAGTGCGTGAACTTCTTAGTAAATATGACTTCCCAGGAGATGATATTCCTATCATCATGGGGTCAGCTCTTAAAGCATTAGAAGGTGATACTTCCGATATTGGTGAGCCAGCAATCTTAAAATTAGCAGAGGCACTTGATACTTATATTCCAGAGCCAAAACGTGCCGTTGAAGGTACGTTCTTGATGCCAGTGGAAGATGTATTCTCTATTGCAGGTCGCGGAACAGTTGTTACTGGAAGAATCGAACGTGGTGTTGTTAAAGTTAACGAGGAAATTGAAATTGTCGGTATAAGAGACACAGTAAAAACAACGTGTACAGGCGTTGAAATGTTCCGTAAATTACTTGATGAAGGTCAAGCAGGTGATAACGTAGGTGTATTACTTCGTGGAACAGCTCGCGAGGATGTAGAGCGCGGACAGGTTTTATGTAAGCCAGGATCAATCAAACCACATACAAAATTTACTGCAGAAATTTATTGTCTAAGTAAAGACGAAGGTGGTCGTCATACTCCATTCTTTAATGGATATCGTCCACAGTTCTATTTTAGAACAACGGATGTTACAGGCGCAGTTGATTTACCAGAAGGTACAGAAATGGTAATGCCAGGTGACAATGTATCAATCACAGCAACATTGATTGCCCCTATCGCCATGGAAGAAGGCCTTCGCTTCGCAATACGTGAAGGTGGCCGTACTGTAGGTTCAGGTGTTGTAGTTAAGATTGTTGAGTAGTATTTTATAAAAAAGCACTCTGAGAATGGGTGCTCGCTCTTTAGAGGAATTAAACATGGCAAGTCAGAAAATAAGAATTCGGTTAAAAGCTTTTGATTACAAATTAATCGATCAATCGGCACAAGAGATTGTAGATACAGCTAAAAGAACGGGTGCTGTAGTTAAGGGCCCAGTGCCATTACCAACTAGAATTGAGAGATTTGACTTATTAAGATCACCTCATGTTTATAAAACCTCTAGAGATCAATTTGAAATGCGTACACATCAACGATTAATGGATATATTAGATCCAACAGATAAAACAGTGGATGCTTTAATGAAATTAGATCTTCCAGCAGGTGTGGATGTAGAAATAAAGTTGTAAAAAACCTGAGCGTTGTATATAATGGCGCTCTTTTAAGAAGCTGATCAATTGTAATCAGTTTTGTAACTAATAAATAATAAAGGAAAGATCATGAGCTTAGGGCTTATTGGTCGCAAGGTCGGAATGACCAGAATTTTTACAGATGAAGGCGCAAGCATTCCAGTAACAGTTCTTGAAGTAGTTCCAAACCGCGTGACACAGATCAAAACTATAGACACAGATGGCTATTCAGGCCTTCAAGTTGCGTATGGTCAAGCTAAACCTAAAACCCTGACTAAGTCAGTTAAAGGACACTATGCTAAAGCAGGGGTTGAGGCTGGTCTTGGGTTAGGTGAATTTAGAATAAATGAAACAGAATTAGCAAACCATACAATTGCATCATCAATCTCAGTTGATTTATTTAAGGCAGGCCAGAAAGTTGATGTAACTGGAACAACAATTGGTAAAGGTTTTTCTGGTGCACAAAAAAGACATCATTTTAAATCACAAAGAGCAAGTCACGGTGTTTCTATATCTCATAATTCATTAGGGTCAACTGGGCAATGTCAAGATCCAGGTAGAGTTTTCCCAGGTAAAAAAATGAGTGGGCAATTAGGGTCCAAAAAAAGAACAACACAAAATTTAGAAGTAGTTCGCATCGATACTGCAAGGAATCTAATTTTAATTAAAGGTGCTATTCCAGGATCAAAAGGATCTGACGTTGAAATCAAGCCAGCAATTAAAGTGAAGGGTGGCGTATAATGGAATTTAAAGTACTAGATAAAAAAGGAAAGGTATCTGCAAAGACAATTTCGGCGTCTGACGCAACATTTGGTAAAGATTTCAATGAAGCTCTGATTCATCAATTAGTCTCATCATATAATTCGAATGGGCGTTCAGGTACAAGATCACAAAAAACAAGAGCTGAAGTTCATCACAGCACTAAAAAACCATATAATCAAAAAGGTACGGGTAATGCACGTGCAGGTATGACTTCAAGCCCAATTAGGCGGGGAGGAGGTCGTGCTTTTCCAAATAGACCAGATGAAAACTTTAACCAAAAAATTAATAAAAAAGCATATCGAGCAGGGATGAAATCTATCTTGTCAGAATTAGTGAGACAAGATCGCTTGTCTATTATTGAAGAATTTAAAGTTGACGCTCCAAAAACAAAGCAATTTATAGAGAAAATGAAGTTATTAGGTATTACAGAAAAAGTGCTTATTCTTGTAGATACATTTGATGAGAATTTATACCTTTCTTCAAGGAACTTAACAAATGCATTAGTTGTTGAAGCGCGTTTTGCTGATCCAGTAAGTTTAGTTCATTTTCCAAAAGTAATAGCTACGACTGAAGCTGTAAAACAACTTGAGGAGATGTTTGGATGAGTGAAAATATCAAAATGACAGATAGAGCATTGCGATCAGTCCTAGGACCTCAAATTACTGAAAAGGCAACAATGATTGCTGATAAGTATAATCAAGTTGCTTTTAAGGTTACTAAAGATGCAACTAAGTCTGATATTAAGATGGCAATTGAAACAATGTTTAAAGTGGAAGTTATGGCAGTAAATTTGTTAAATGTTAACGGAAAAACAAAAAGATCTGGCAGAGCTATTGGTAAAAGAGCTGATTGGAAAAAAGCATATGTAAGCTTAAAACCCGGTCAAGAAATTAACTTTACGGGTGAATAAGGAAAAATAAGATGGCTATTATAAAAGTAAAACCAACCTCACCTGGTAGACGAGGGCTTCAAAAAGTAGTTACTGAGGGTCTCCATAAAGGTAAGCCGCATGCACCACTTTTAGCAAAGAAGATACGTGGTTCAGGACGAAATCATCACGGCAAAATCACAGTTAGGCATCAAGGTGGAGGGCATAAGCAGCATATACGTCTAGTAGATTTCAAAAGAAATAAAGATGGTATTCCTGCAACAGTTGAAAGAATAGAATACGATCCAAATAGATCTGCTCATTTAGCTTTGCTTTGTTATGCAGATGGAGAAAGAACATACATAATTGCTCCAAAGGGTTTAACAGCTGGCGAAAAATTATTAAGTGGTTTAGATGCTCCATTTAAAACTGGTAATGCAATGTTACTTAAAAATATACCAGTAGGTAGCACAATTCATTGTGTAGAGCTTAGACCAGGAAAAGGAGCGCAAATGGCTCGATCAGCAGGTACAGCGGTACAGCTTGTTGCTAGAGAAGGTAACTATGCTCAATTAAAGTTAAGATCAGGTGAAGTAAGGAAAGTCCATGTGGATTGTAAAGCTACGCTCGGCGCTGTAGGTAATGACGAACATTCATTAAGGTCAATTGGTAAAGCAGGTGCAATGCGATGGAGAGGTGTTAGACCAACAGTTAGGGGTGTTGTGATGAATCCAGTAGATCATCCTCACGGTGGTGGTGAAGGAAGATCATCAGGTGGTAGGCATCCAGTAAGTCCATGGGGAGTACCTACTAAAGGCTATAGAACAAGAAATAATAAACGTACTGATAATATGCGAATCAGTCGTCGACCATCAAACAAAAGGTAAATAAATATGTCACGCTCAGTTAAAAAAGGACCATTCGTTGACGCTCACTTAGCAAAAAAAGTTGAGGTAGCTGCAGAAACAAGAGATCGAAAACCAATTAAAACATGGTCTAGACGATCAACGATACTGCCTAATTTTATTGGTTTAACTATCGCAATACATAATGGCCGTCAACATGTACCTGTTCTTATTGTAGATAATATGGTTGGACATAAATTAGGTGAGTTTGCTCTCACTAGAACATTTAAAGGTCACTCCGCTGACAGAAAGGCGAAATAATTATGGCTATTGAGGTTTCAGCAATTTTAAAAGGCGTTAGACTATCACCACAGAAAGCAAGATTAGTGGCAGATATGGTACGTGGAAAGAAAGTAGATAACGCTTTAAATATTCTTAATTTTTGCCCAAAAAAAGGTGCTGAGATTATTAAAAAGGTAGTCGAGTCTGCAATAGCTAATGCAGAACATAACAATAGTGCTGACATAGATGAGTTGAAAATTAAAACTATTTATGTAGATAAAGGAACAATTTTAAAACGTATTCGTGCTCGAGCAAAAGGTCGAACAGGGAAAATTATGAAACCAACCTGTCACATAACAGTGACTGTGGGAAACTAAAGAGATAATTATGGGACAAAAAATCAATCCAACCGGTTTTCGTTTAGCAGTTAATAAAAACTGGACTTCTAGATGGTTTGCTAATTCAAAAGATTTTCCGGTGTTATTACAAAATGATATTAAAGTCAGGGAGTTTTTAAATAAAAAATTAGTTAACGCTGCTGTAAGTAAGATTGTTATTGAAAGACCAGCAAAAAATGCAAAAATAACTATCTATACTGCAAGACCTGGAATAGTGATTGGTAAAAAAGGTGAAGATATTGAAGTGCTTCGCTCAAGCATTCAAGGGTTGATGGGAATCCCAGTTCAGCTAAATATAGAAGAAGTAAGGAAACCTGAAATAGATGCAACATTAATTGCACAAAGTATAGCTCAGCAGTTAGAGAAAAGAGTAATGTTTAGAAGAGCAATGAAAAGAGCTATGCAGAATGCTATGAGACTTGGGGCACAAGGAATTAAAATAATGAGTTCTGGGCGGCTTAACGGTATTGAAATAGCTAGATCAGAATGGTATAGAGAAGGAAGAGTTCCTCTTCATACACTGAGAGCAGATATTGATTATGGTACTGCTAGAGCGCAAACAACCTATGGAATTATTGGTATTAAAGTTTGGATATTTAAAGGTGAAATTTTTGAAGATACGGCAAAAGAAATCACTTCAAAACTAGAAGACGCAGTAGAGCCTGAAGTAAAAACTAAGAAGACAGTAAAAGCAGCAACTAAAAAAGCTGAACCTGCAGAAAAGAAGACAGTAAAAGTTGCGGTTAAGAAAACTAAAGAAACAGAAACTCCGGATGTAAAAGTAACCGAAGAATCTAAGAAAGATGAGGCATAAAAATGTTACAACCTGTTAGACAAAAATTTAGAAAGCAACATAAGGGAAGAAATACTGGCCTTGCTTTAACTGGTAATAAGGTAAGTTTTGGTGATTTTGGTTTAAAGGCGTTAGGCCGTGGCAGAATTACAGCCAGACAAATTGAAGCAGCTAGACGAGTAATGACAAGACATATAAAAAGAGGGGGCCGTATTTGGATTAGAATTTTCCCAGATAAGCCAATCACTAAAAAACCTGCTGAAGTTAGAATGGGTAAAGGTAAAGGTAGTGTTGAATATTACGTTGCTGAAATCCAGCCAGGAAAAATGTTGTATGAGATGGACGGTGTATCAGAAGAAGATGCAAGAGAAGCATTTCGTTTAGGTGCGGCCAAACTCCCTCTTCTGACTTCTTTTGTAACAAGACATGTTGGTGGATAAAGGATAACTATGAAAGCTACTGATTTAAGAAAAAAAAGTATGGAAGAATTAGGAAAAGAACTAATTGATTTAAGGAAATCTCAGTTTTCGGCGCGCGTGCAAGTAACTACGCAGCAAACAAATAAAACTGATCAGTTAGGGAAAATTCAAAAAGATATCGCAAGAATTAAGACAGTTCTTGCAGAAAAAGTGAGCCAAGTATAATGACTGAAAAACAAAAAGTAATAAGAACATTAACCGGAAAAGTGGTTAGTAATAAGATGGACAAGACTATAACGGTATTAGTTGAAAGATTTGTTAAGCATCCGTTGATTGGTAAAGTTATGAGGTTGTCTAATAAGTTTCATGCACATGATGAAAAAAATGAGATTAGTGAAGGTGATGTTGTAGAAATTACAGAACATAAACCTATCTCAAAAAATAAATCATGGGTAGTAACAAAGGTCGTTTCAAAAGCGCAAATTATTAATTAGTTCAAAACTTGAGCTATTTCATTAAATAACATATAATGCTGCTCTTTTTGGCGCTCGTAACAATATAGCTAGCGCCCCAATACTGACCGTGGCGGTATGCCGTATTAGGCTAGGATAGATTAAAGCGGATTAAGTTGGAGAATTACTCATGATACAAATGCAGTCAAGATTAGAAGTAGCCGATAACACTGGTGCGCGTTTAGTTATGTGCATTAAGGTTTTAGGTGGGTCAAAGAGACGCTACGCAAGTGTTGGTGACATTATTAAGGTTACTATCAAAGACGCAGCACCTCGTGGACGCGTAAAAAAAGGTGAAGTTTATGATGCTGTTGTCGTTAGGACAGCTAAGGGCGTTCGTCGAGCTGATGGCTCATTAATCAAGTTTGATGGCAATGCTGCAGTTTTATTGAATAATAAATATGAGCCTATTGGGACTAGGATATTTGGCCCAGTAACTCGTGAATTAAGAACAGAGCGATTTATGAAAATCGTTTCATTAGCCCCAGAAGTTATTTAGGAGTAAATGAATGAATAAAATTCGTAAAGGCGATATGGTAATTATCCAGACTGGAAAAGACAAGGGAAAGCAAGGTATTGTTCTAGGCCTCTTGGAAAACAGTCGTGTTATGGTTGAAGGTTTAAATATGGCAAAAAAACATACTAAACCAAACCCTGCAAAAGGTGAGCAAGGAGGTTTAGTAAGCAAAGAAATGCCTTTAAATATTTCAAATATTGCCATTTTTAATAATGCTACGAAAAAAGCCGACAAAGTGACTTTTAAAGCACTTAAGGATGGAAAAAAAATACGTATTTATAAATCTAATCAAGAAGCAATAGACGTATAGGAAAATTATGATGGCTAGACTTAGACAATTTTATGACGACACTGTTATTAAGCAATTAAGTGATCAGTTTAAATACAAATCTTCAATGCAGGTTCCAAGAATAACAAAAATAACACTTAATATGGGTGTTGGTGAAGCTGTAGCGGATAAAAAGGTACTTGAAAGTGCTGTTGGTGATATGGAAAAGATGGCTGGACAAAAACCTATTATTACTGTGGCAAAAAAATCAATAGCAAACTTTAAGGTAAGAGATGACTATCCTGTTGGATGTAAGGTTACACTTAGGAAGTCACATATGTACACTTTTTTAGATAGATTGATTAATGTTGCAATACCCAGAGAGCGAGATTTTAGGGGATTATCACCAAAATCTTTTGATGGGCGTGGCAATTACAATATGGGGATTAAAGAACAGATAATCTTTCCTGAAATCGAATATGACAAGATTGATGCATTAAGGGGAATGAATATTACTATTACAACTACTGCAAAAACTGATGAAGAAGCACAAGCGCTTTTATCTGCTTTCAGTTTTCCATTTAGAGGTTAAGAAAATATGGCTAAATTATGCATGACAGAACGTGAATTAAAACGACAAAAAATGGTTGAAAAATATAAAGTAAAACGCTTAGCATTAAATGAAATAATTAAAAATGCAAATGCAACAATCGAAGAGAAAGCGGAAGCTAGATTAAAGCTGCAGTCGTTACCTAAAAACTCTAGTCCAGTAAGACTAAGAAATCGTTGTGCGTTAACAGGCCGCCCTAGAGGTGTTTATAGTAAATTTGGTATTGCCAGAAGTAAGCTTCGCGATCTTATGTTGAGTGGTGAAGTTCCTGGTATTACAAAAGCAAGCTGGTAAAGGAGAGAGAATATGAGTATGAGTGATCCGATTGCCGATATGTTAACCCGCATTCGAAATGGACAAATGAGAAATAAGGTTTCCGTTTCTATGCCTAGCTCAAAAATTAAACAAGCAATTGCCTCTGTTTTAAAAGATGAAGGTTATATTGAGGGTTTTAATGTTGCAGTTGTTCTAGGAAAGCCAACATTAAATGTAGATCTTAAGTATTATGCAGGGCAGCCTGTTATAGAACAAATACAAAGAATTAGTAAGCCAGGACTAAGAATTTATAAGGATAGCGAAAATCTTCCTAAGGTGATGAATGGGCTTGGAGTTGCAATACTAACAACTTCCAAGGGTGTAATGACAGATATCAAAGCAAAAGCTGCAGGAATTGGTGGTGAAGTGCTTTGTTATGTAGCCTAAAGGAGAAAATTATGTCTAGAGTTGCAAACAATCCAATAGTTCTTCCAGATAACGTTGAAATTACAATAACTAGTGAATTAGTTTCTGCAAAAGGCCCATTGGGGGCTTTAAGTCAGGCACTGACTGGTGATGTTGCTATTAGTAAACAAGATTCAATTCTTACTTTTAAAGCATTGAAGCAATCAAAGCATTCTAAAGCAATGTCAGGAACAGTAAGGTCATTAGTACAAAATATGGTTCAAGGTGTATCTAGTGGTTTTGAGAAAAAATTAACATTAATAGGTGTTGGTTACAAAGCACAAGTCCAAGGTAGTAAAATTAATCTTGACTTAGGATTTTCTCACCCTGTATCTCATAGTTTGCCAGAGGGAGTGACTGCACAAACGCCAACCCCAACAGAAATTGTATTGAAAAGTAACAATAAACAAATGATTGGTCAGGTTGCTGCAGAAATTAGAGCATATCGACCACCAGAGCCATATAAAGGGAAAGGTGTTAGGTATTCCGACGAACACGTTGTAATTAAAGAAGCTAAAAAACAATAAAGGTTAAATTATGAGCGTTGAAAACCATAGATTACGTCGTGCAAAAAGATCTAGATCAAAGATGGCAGAACTGAATGTTACAAGGCTAACAGTCTTTAGATCTAATTCTAATATTTATGCGCAAATTATTGACGGGAGCGATAATAAAATAATTGCAACAGCTTCAACATTAGAAGTTGAGGTGAAGAAGAAACTAAAATCAAGAAGTAATGTAGATGCGGCTGTAGAGATTGGCAAGAGAATTGCAGAAAAAGCTGTTAAGGCAGGTGTAAAGACAGTTGCATTTGATCGTTCAGGTTATAAATATCACGGACGTATTAAGGCATTAGCTGATGCTGCTAGAGAAAATGGCTTAACTTTCTAATAAATACTAGGAAATAAAATGGCAAAAGACATGGCAAAAGAACAAAACCAAGACGGCTTAAGAGAAAAAATGATTGCTGTAAACCGCGTAACAAAAGTGGTTAAAGGTGGACGTATCATGAGCTTTGCTGCACTTACTGTGGTAGGTGATGGTGATGGTGCAATTGGTATGGGAAAAGGAAAAGCACGTGAAGTACCTTTAGCTGTGCAAAAAGCAATGGATGAAGCAAAAAAAGGTATGTTAAAAGTAAATTTAAACAATGGAACTCTATATCATGCTGTTACGGGTAAGCATGGAGCTGCCAAGGTATTTATTCAGCCAGCATCTGAAGGTACTGGAATTATTGCTGGTGGAGCCATGAGAGCAATTTTTGAGGTTATGGGAGTAACAGATGTGCTTGCAAAATGTATTGGATCTGCAAATCCATACAATGTAGTAAGAGCAACATTAAACGGATTGGCTGCAGTAAATAGTCCTTCTGAAGTTGCTGCAAAACGGGGAAAAACAGTTGAAGAAATTAGAGGTGAATTATGAGTAAAGAAAAAGTAAGTACAGTAAAAGTCACTTTGATTAAGAGCGTAATTGGAAGAAGTGCGGCTCATAAAGGAACCATTGTTGGACTTGGGCTTAGAAGAATGCATCAAAGTGTTGAGCTTAAGGATACCCCAGAAGTGCGTGGAATGATTAATGCAGTAGATTATCTTCTTAAAGTAGAGAATTAATATGAGACTAAATACAATTAAGCCAGCAGAAGGCTCAAAAAAGAATACTCGACGAGTTGGTCGTGGTATAGGATCTGGATTTGGAAAAACAGCGGGCAGAGGTCATAAAGGCCAACATTCGCGAGCAGGTGGTTTCCATAAGGTTGGTTTTGAGGGGGGTCAAATGCCAATTCAGAGACGTTTACCCAAAAGAGGATTTAAATCTCTTACTAAAGCATATAACGCCAAGGTAAGGACAAGTGAAATCAACAAATTAAAGACTGGCATTGTTGATCTTTTAAGTCTAAAGGCAGCAAACCTAATCCCAGAAATTTCACTAACTGCTAAAGTTTATCTATCGGGTGAAGTTAAGAATAAATATACTATCCAAGGAATTACTCTTACTAAAGGAGCAAAGCAGGCAATAGAGTCTGCAGGTGGGAAGATTCAGGAAGTAAAAGAGGTTTAGCACTTGGCTCAAGATAGTACATTAGGATCTATTGGAAAAATGAGCGACCTTAAGAGCCGTTTACTTTTTGTGCTGGGAGCTATGATCATTTTTAGACTGGGTGCTCATATTCCAGTCCCTGGTATCGATCCCATGGAGCTAAAAAAGCTTTTCGAATCTCAGAGTGGTGGCATTTTAGGAATGTTTAATATGTTCTCAGGTGGAGCTTTAAGTAGATTTACAGTTTTTGCGCTGGGAATTATGCCTTATATTTCTGCTTCAATTATTATGACTCTTTTGACTTCAATGACGACACATTTGAAGGAGTTGAAGAAAGAAGGGCAAGCAGGACAGAGAATTATTACAAAATATACTCGTCAAGCTACTGTAGGACTAGCTGCCTTTCAAGCTATAGGTATAACGATGGCGTTAGAGTCGCAACCAGGATTAGTGCTTGAGCCAGGACTTATGTTTAGATTTGTATCGATGATTACATTAGTAAGTGGGACTATGTTTTTAGTATGGTTAGGCGAACAGATAACAGAACGAGGAATTGGGAACGGTATATCGATGATTATTTTTGCTGGTATTGTAGCGGGTTTACCAAGCGCACTAGGTAACACTCTCCAGTTAACTAAAACTGGAGCTTTTTCGATACCATTAGTACTTTTTCTTTTTACTGCAGCAATTTTAGTAACAGCACTCGTAGTATTTGTAGAAAGAGGACAAAGAAGAGTTACGGTAAATTATGCAAAACGACAGGTTGGTAATAAGCTATTTGGTGGGCAGTCTAGTCATTTGCCTTTAAAAATAAATCAGGCAGGGGTTATTCCTGCAATTTTTGCATCAAGTGTAATTTTGTTTCCTGCTACCATAGCTGGATGGTTTGGAACAAGCACAAGCCTATATTGGTTAAAAGATATTAGTGCAGCAATTTCACCAGGACAACCTCTTTACATATTAATGTTTGCTTCAGCAATAATATTTTTTGCATATTTTTATACTGCAATAACGCAAGATCCAAAAGAAACTGCAGATAATCTCAAAAAGGGCGGTGCGTTTATTCCTGGTATTAGACCAGGAGAACAAACGGCAAAATATATTGATACTATTGTTGGTCGTTTAACATTTATTGGAGCAATTTATATAACCTTAGTTTGCTTACTACCCGAATTCTTAATATTAAAGTTTAATACTCCATTTTATTTTGGAGGAACATCTCTTTTAATTATTGTTGTGGTTGCAATGGACTTTATGAATCAGGTACAGTCAAAAATGATGGCTTATCAATACGATGGCATGCTTAAAAAAGCAAATTTTAAAGGTAGTTCTCGAGGTATTAGATAAGATGGCTAAAGAAGATACCATAGAAATGGAAGGTGAAGTTCTTGAAAATCTTCCAAATGCAACTTTTAAGGTTAAATTAGAAAATGGCCATGAAGTGTTAGGTTACATATCAGGAAAAATGAGAATGAATTATATTAGAATTCTTCCTGGAGATAAGGTGACAGTTGAAATGACTCCATACGACCTATCTAAAGCAAGAATAACATTTAGAGCTAAGTAAGATTAGACATAAAGAGGAAATATTATGAGAGTAAGAACATCAGTAAAAGCATTATGTCGAAACTGTAAAGTTATCAGACGAAAAGGTGTTGTTAGGGTCATTTGTTCAAAAGATCCTAGACATAAACAAAGACAAGGCGCATGTCATTAATTTTAAGTTTGTTAAGTGCGTAAAAAATAGTTATAATTTAAGGCTTTATTGAAAATAATGCCGTTCTAATTGGAGTGATTCATGGCCCGTATTGCAGGTGTAAATGTACCAGATAACAAGCATACCGAAATTGCGTTAACAGCAATATTTGGTATTGGAAGAGTAACAGCACAAAAAATATGTGTTGCTGCCGGAATTAACGCATCAATGAAGCTAAAAGACCTTAATGACTCTGATGTTGAAAAACTTAGAGATGAGGTTGGCAAGGTTGTGGTTGAAGGTGATCTTCGTCGTGAAGTTGCAATGAATATAAAAAGGATTATGGACTTAGGATGTTATAGAGGGGTTCGTCATAGAAGAGGACTTCCTGTTAGAGGGCAAAGAACTAAAACTAATGCAAGAACAAGAAAAGGTCCAATTCGGGCAATTAGGAAATAATTTAAGGACAAAGTAATGGCAAAAGCAAATGTAAGAATTAAGAAGAAGGTTAAAAAGAATGTAGCAGAGGGCATTGCTCACGTTCATGCTTCTTTTAATAATACAATCATTACCATAACTGATAGGCAAGGTAACGCACTTTCATGGGCAACCTCAGGTGGAGCAGGCTTTAAGGGTTCTAGAAAGAGTACTCCATTTGCAGCTCAAGTTGCTGCTGAAGCTGCAGGCAAAGCTGCACAAGAATTTGGCGTAAAAAATATTGAAGTCAGAATAAAAGGTCCAGGACCAGGCAGAGAGTCATCAGTTAGAGCCTTAAATTCAATAGGGTTAAAAATTACCAGTATTCAGGATATAACACCAGTGCCTCACAACGGTTGTAGACCACCTAAGAAAAGAAGAATTTAATGCTTAGTCACAAGATAACAATAGGAGAGTAAAGTTGGCTAGAAATCTTGATCCAAAATGTCGTCAATGTCGTAGAGAAGGTGAAAAATTATTCCTTAAAGGGGAAAAATGCTTTACTGATAAATGTGCTATAGAAAATAGAAATTATCCCCCAGGTCAGCATGGGCAAAGAAGGGCGTCTAGGCTTTCTGATTATGGTGTTCAGTTAAGGGAAAAACAGAAGCTTAGAAGAATATATGGGGTTTTAGAGAAGCAATTCAGAGGGTACTATGCTGAAGCTGATCGAAGAAAGGGTATTACAGGTGAAAATTTACTTCAGCTCCTAGAATCAAGGTTAGATAACGTTACATATAAAATGGGTATTGGCGCCTCAAGAACTGAAGCAAGACAAATTGTTAAGCACAATAGTGTTCTGGTAAATGGTAAGAGGGTAAATATTCCTTCATACCAAGTTATGCCAGGAGATGAAATTACAGTGGTTGAATCTTCAAAGGCCCAATTAAGAATTAAAGCAGCATTAGAGGCAGCAGAAGAAAGAGGATTTCCTGAGTGGTTGGATGTTGATGTTAAAGCATTTAAAGGTGTATTTAAAAATAAACCACAAAGAGACGACCTTCCTGCAACAATTAATGAGTCATTAATTGTTGAACTTTACTCAAAATAATTAAAGATAAGAATTAAATTTAAAGGAAAACTATGCAAAATAGCCCTACAGAGTATTTAAAGCCAAGAATTGTTGAAGTTGATATCATTAGCCCTCAAAGAGCGAAAGTTGTTCTTGAGCCAATGGAAAGAGGATTTGGATTCACCCTAGGTAATGCTCTAAGAAGGGTTTTACTATCATCTATTCCAGGTTACTCAATTACTGAAGTTAAAATTGATGGTGTTGTCCACGAATATTCAACCTTAGATGGAGTCCAAGAAGATGTAGTGGATGTGCTACTTAATCTAAAGAAAGTGGCATTAAAAATTCATAGTGGAACTGAAGCTACAATAAAAATATCAAAAACAGAAGAAGGGCCGGTAACTGCTGGCGATTTTGATGTTGGGCATGATGTTGAAATAGTTAATCCAGAACTTGTAATTGCACATCTGAATAAAGATGGAAAATTAAATATTGAGGTTAAAGTTGAAATAGGAAGAGGCTATCAACCTGTTCCACAGAGACGAAAAGGTCCACAAGAAGATAATTCACTAGGATATATAATGATCGATGCATCATTTAGTCCAATAAATAAAGTAAGTTATTTTGTTGAAAGTGCTCGTGTTGAGCAAAGAACAGATTTAGATAAGCTAATACTTGATGTGGAAACGAATGGTGTTGTAGATGCAGAGCAAGCTATACGAGATGCCGCAAGAATTTTGATGGGTCAATTATCTGTTTTTGCAAATCTTGAAAGCGAGTTAACTGAGGTAGAGGTAAATCCTGCACCTGTAATTGACCCGGTTTTATTAAGACCAGTAGATGATTTAGAGTTAACAGTCCGCTCAGCTAATTGTTTGAAGGCAGAAAGTATTTATTATATTGGCGATCTAATTCAAAGAAATGAGAGTGACTTATTAAAGGCACCTAATTTAGGTAGAAAATCATTAAATGAAATTAAAGATATTCTTTCGACAAAAGGTCTTACATTAGGTATGAAAGTTGAAAATTGGCCAGCTGATAGTGCTGAGCAAGTTTAATTGAAAGAATTGGAGTAAAAAATGCGACACGGAAAGAGTCATAGAAAATTAAATCGAACAAGTAGTCACAGAAAAGCTATGTTTAAAAATATGGCAACATCATTACTGCGACATGAAATTATTCGTACAACATTACCAAAGGCAAAAGAACTGAGGAAGTTTGCAGAACCATTAATTACACTAGCTAAAATATCAACAGTTCATAACCAGAGACTGGCATTTAGCCGTTTAAGAGACCGGGAAATTGTTGGTAAGTTATTTAGTGAACTTGGACCTAGATATAATGCACGTAGTGGTGGTTATACTCGTATTCTAAAGTGTGGTTTTAGAAAGGGTGATAATGCCCCAATGGCGTACGTAGAGCTTGTAGATCGACCATTAGTAACAAGTGAGGTTGGTGACATTGATAAACCTATTAATGAACTAGAAAAATTAGAAGCTAAGCCAGCCGCAGCAAAGAAAGAAGCTAAGCCAGCTGCAGCAAAGAAAGAAGCTAAGCCAGCCGCTAAATAAAAATTGAGAGATTAAAAAGCCAGCTTATGCTGGCTTTTTTTTTAATTAAAATTCAATAAATTATGTTATAAATCTCAATGAATATATAAAAATTAGAAAATTTGACCCAATGAAAAAAGAAAATCAAAAAAAAGAGAGTCTTAACGAGATTATCGATCAAATACTTAATTTACTGGATAAAAATAAATTAGTTGATCGGCTTGTCGAAAAGCAAGATATTCCAAAACAGAAGTTAATTAAGAACCTTGTTAATAAACAAAGTCTTAATAAATTGATGCGTTTATTAAATGAGCTTCATTCGGCTGACATTGCTGATATTCTCGAGTCACTTCCTATCGATGAAAGATTAATTGTTTGGGACCTGATCAAGTCAGAACATGATGGCGAAGTATTAATTGAGGTTTCAGATGCTGTAAGGCAGACACTTATTGCAGATATGGACAATACTGAATTATTAGCCGCAGCTGAACAATTAGATACTGATGAGATAGCTGATATTGCAGCAGATTTACCAGAGAATGTTTTACAAAATTTATTAGACAATTTAGACATTCAAAACAGAGAACGACTTGAGTCAACATTATCTTATGATGACGATACAGTTGGGGCTTTAATGGATTATGATATCGTGCCTATTCGCGAGGATATAAGTCTAGAGGTGGTTTTAAGATATCTGAGAAAACTTAGAAAATTGCCTGATCATACTGATAAATTATTTGTAGTTAACCGTGAAGGTTCGCTTTTAGGGGTTCTGCCATTAAAGAAAATTATAGTTAATGAACTCGATTTAAAAGTTAAGGATGTTATGTCATCAGATGTTGTTTTATTTAAACCTCATGATGAGGCTGATCACGCATCTGATGCTTTTGAGCGCTATGATTTAGTTACTGCTCCTGTCATAAATGAAGAAAATAAATTAGTTGGAAGATTGTCAGTGAATACTGTTGTGGATTATATTCGGGAAGAGGCTGAAAGTGACAAACTCTCTATGGTGGGTCTAAGGGAAGAAGAAGATTTGTTTTCATCAATATGGAAGTCAGTTCAGAATAGATGGGCATGGCTAGCTATTAATTTAATTACTGCTTTTATCGCCTCTAGAGTTATAGGAGTTTTTGAGGGATCAATAGAAAAGGTTGTTGCTCTTGCAGCATTGATGCCAATTATAGCTGGAATAGGAGGGAATTCTGGAAACCAAACTACAACAATGATTGTTAGAGGATTAGCATTAGGACAAGTTTCATTCAATAATTTACAGAGATTGTTGAAGAAAGAGCTTGGTGTGGCTCTCTTAAATGGCGTACTTTGGGGTGGAGTTGTTGGTGTTTTTGCTTATCTTTTATATGGAAATATTAAACTTGGAATGGTGATGACCGCTGCCATGATTTTAAATTTACTTTTGTCAGCAATAATGGGGGTAATGATACCTCTTGTAATGAATCGTTTTGGAAGAGATCCTGCTGTAGGCTCAAGTGTCCTAATAACTGCAATGACAGATAGTGGGGGATTCTTCATATTTCTCGGTTTAGCTAGCATTGTTTTGATATAGTATTGATATGAATAACTCATTTGATTTTTTAATTAACAACTTAACACCAGATTTCCTTCTATCGTGGAATTCTATTTTTCAGGTCATTATAATTATTAGTGCAGTTGGAATATCCTTCTTTTCAAGTGAGGCTATAAAAAAGTATTTTATTAGTAAGTCAGTCAAAAAAGTAGAAACTATTCTAAGTGGGGTTATAAGAATAGTAAGTCCATTAGTAATATTGATAATTTTATATATTACAAATGCTGTTCTTAATGAATACCAAGCAACAAATATTCTAGATATCGCGATTACCTTAGTAAACGCAATGATTCTAATACGTTTAAGTATTTATCTTATTAGGTACATCATAAAGCCATCTGAATCTATTAAGGCACTTGAAAATATAATTTCTATTATAGTTTGGGTGTTCGTCGTTCTTCATTTGTTTGGTGTTTTATCACTAGTTGCAATTGAACTTAAGGGAATAATATTCAATTTTGGTGAGCATGAGTTCTCTTTATGGCTTGCAATACAAGTTGTTTTGGGGATTGCCTTATCTATCTTTACAGCAATTTTATTTGGTCAGTTTATTGAAAATAGACTAATGAAAGTAAAAGAGTTAGATATGAATGCTCGAGTAATGATTAGTAAAGTTATGAGAATCGTATTGTATGCGGTTGCAATTGTAGTCACATTATCTTCATTAGGCCTAAACCTAACATTTTTATCAGTATTTGGTGGTGCATTTGGTGTGGGTCTTGCATTTGGTATGCAAAAAATTGCGAGTAACTATATTTCTGGTTTCATTATTCTTTTAGATAAATCGATACATATAGGGGACATTCTATCGATTGGTGAACATTATGGAGTTGTAACAGTAATTCGCTCAAGATATACAGTGCTTAAAAAGTTAGATGGTATTGAGGTAATTATTCCTAATGAGACCTTAATATCTGAGAATATTATTAACCACACATTAACAGATAGGAAATCAAGGATATCTATTGATGTTCAAATTAGTTATAAATCTTCGGTAGATAAAGCCTTTGAAATTATGCTAAATTGTGCGAAGAATGAATCACGCGTTTTAAATGATCCAGAACCCTCAGTTTTCTTAATGAAATTTGCAGATAGCGGTATAGATTTGATGCTATCTTTTTATATAGTCGATCCTGAAGAAGGTTCGTGGGGATTAAAGTCTGACATTTATCGAGAAATTTGGAGCGAATTTCAGAGGCATAATATTGAAATACCTTACCCTTATAGAACTATTGAAATTATCAATCCAGAGAAAAATTAATTTATTTAATTTTATTTTCTTTATAAAGCACGTGCTTTCTTGCCTTGGGATCGAATTTCATCATTTCAATTTTTTCAGTTGTTGTTCTTTTATTCTTTGTAGTAGTATAAAAATGTCCTGTACCAGCAGAAGAATTTAGTCTTATTTTTTCTCTCATTGTATTGATTCCTTAAACTTTTTTACCATCTAATCGCATTTTTGCAAGCACTGCATCAATACCTAGTTTATCAATAGTTCTTAATGCAGCAGCTGAAATGCGCATTGAGATCCAACGGTTTTCACTTTCAACCCAAAATTTACGACTTTGTAGGTTAGGGAGAAAGCGCCTTTTTGTACGGTTGTTGGCATGTGAAACATTGTTTCCCGACACAGGCCTTTTTCCAGTTACTTCACATTCGCGAGTCATTTGACATTACCTCTATTTATTTCTAAAAAAGACGACTATTAAACCACATAAACCCCTGTCTTTTCAAGTCTTTTTTATGTTTTACCAGTACTACCAAAGCCACCTTCCCCACGCTCTGATTCAGAAAAATTATCTACTAGATTAAAGTTAGCTTGGTTGACTGGAACAATTACTAGCTGAGCTATACGCTCAAGTGGGTTTATTAAAAATGCTTTGTCACTTCGATTCCAGCAAGAAACTAAGAGTTCTCCTTGGTAGTCAGAGTCAATAAGTCCAACAAGATTTCCAAGAACGATCCCATGCTTATGGCCAAGACCTGATCTAGGTAAAATAATGCCAGCATAACCTGGGTCTTTGATATAAATTGAAATTCCGGTTGGAATTAAGAAAGTTTCTCCTGGATCTAATGTATAGACATGTTCTATGCATGCTCTAAGGTCAAGACCCGCAGAGCCTAAAGAAGCATACTCAGGAACATTAATTGCAGCATCTGGGTTAAGTATTTTATAATCAATTGATATGCTCATTTATATGTCCTTTTTCTTTTGTTAATTTGTGAACATGATTCATAATTTCTAAAGCTAATTCACTCTTATCTCGCTTTGTTATGTGGGTTACTTCTTTAGGATCAACTAAATAAATTTCTGCTGACTCCTCACCCATTGATTCATTTATTGAGTTTGCAACAATTAGGTCTACCCCTTTATTTTTAAGCTTTAACTGACCATTTTTTATTATACTTTCGCTTTCAGCTGAAAAACCAACGCAAAAAAGATTATTAAATCTAGACGCTATGTCTGCGAGGATATCGCTACTCTTAGTAAGTTCTAATATTAATTTTTTATCTTTTTTTATCTTTCCATTAATGCGAGTAGGAAGGTAATCTGATATAGCTGCAACACTAATAAAAATATCATAGTTGGCAGCATTTTCCATAATTACTTGCCTCATTTCATTATAATTTGGTGCGTAAATTTGGTTAATTCCATTAGGAGCGGGCATATCTGTGCGTCCATAAATAAGGGTAACTTCAGCCCCCATTGTAAATGCAGCTTCAGCAATATTAAAACCCATCCGACCTGAACTTAAATTAGTTATTGCTCTAGCGTCATCAATATTCTCAATTGTCCCGCCGCAAGAAATAAGAATTTTTTTATTGGAAAATATTTTACTTCCCACAGCTCTTTTTATTTCTAGAAGCAATGTTTTTTCATTAATTAATCTTCCAAAACCTTCCTCACCACATGCTTGCTCGCCATCTTCGGGACCTAAAACTTGAATATTATCATTATGAATAAGCTTAATATTTCTTTGAGTGGCTGGATTAAGCCACATCTCTTTATTCATAGCTGGGGCAATCAATAAAGGACAATTTCTTGCTAAACACAAATTTGATAATAGATCATCAGCTAATCCATTAGCTAATTTAGCTATAAAATTTGCTGACGCGGGTGCGATTAAAATTAGATCTACCTCTCTACTGAGGTTAATATGCTGCATTCCATTACCTTTGGAAGGTTCCCATATGTTTTCAAGTACAGGCTTACCTGACAATGCCTGCAAAGTGAGCGGACTAATAAATTCTCTGGCAGACTTAGTCATAACAACCTGTAGATCAGCACCATTTTTTTTTAAAAGGCGAATTAACTCAGCAGCCTTATAAGCAGCTATACTTCCAGTAATACCTAATAAAATTTTTTTATTTAGCATAATTTTTGTAACGCATTAATTCATTCATAATAATATATCTAATAAAGTGAAAGTATAGCAAAGAATGTCTCGTGTAATTGGTATAGATGGCTGTAAAGCTGGTTGGATAATAGCGAAAACTTTGGAAGATAAATCAATAAGTTTCCAAATTATTAAAAATTTAAATGATGATTATTTAAAAGAAAGTAATGTATCTCTTATTGGTATAGATATTCCATTGCGCTTATCTTCTTCAGGGAAAAGGCTAGCTGAAATTGAAGCAAGGGTCTTATTAAAAAATAGAGCTTGTACTATATTTTCGCCACCAACCTTAAATGCATTAACAGCGAAAAACTATATAGATGCCTGTAAAATTAATTTTAAAGAATGTGGAAAGCAAATTTCAAAGCAATCATGGAATTTATTTCCTAAAATTAAAGAAGCCCAGGAATTTTTAGAGAATAAATCCATTATTGAATTAGGGGTGTTCGAGGTTCATCCAGAATTAAGTTTTATGGCAATGAATGATATGAATTTAATTCGGGCAAGCAAAAAAACAGTTATTGGAAGAGAAATACGAATTAAGTTGATACAAAAGTTTTTTCCAAAATTTTCTTTTGAATCGGTTCGAAATAAATATAAAAAAAATCAAGTTCTAGATGATGATATCTTAGATTCTGTTTCTGTCTTATGGTCAACTCAAAGAATAGTTGATAATATTGCTAAATTCGTCCCAAAAGATTCTAAGAAAACTGATATGAGAATATATTTCTAATTTATGCTTAATATATTAAAAACAAAATTAATATGGATATTTTTATCTGTGTTGGGAGCTATTGCATTTTCGACAATAGCTCTTAGTCGTGATGAGTCCATTAATGCCTTATGGTTTATCACAGCCGCTGTATGCATTTATCTTGTCGCTTACAGGTTCTATGGTGCCTGGATTGCTGCAAAGGTATTAGTTTTAGATGAATTTAAAGAGACTCCTGCAGTAAAAAATAATAATGGCCGTGACTTTATACCAACTAATAAATGGGTTGTATTCGGAACTCATTTTGCAGCAATTGCAGGGCCAGGCCCTTTAGTCGGACCCACACTTGCCGCACAATTTGGTTACTTACCGGGAACGATATGGATTTTAGTAGGAGCTGTATTGGGTGGGGCAGTTCAAGATATGACTATTTTATTTTTCTCCGTTAGAAGGAATGGGAAAACTTTAGGGCAAATGGCGAAAGAAGAGTTAGGCAAGCTTGCAGGAACCGCTTCTTTGATAGCTACTTTTGTAATTATGATTATATTAATATCTGTTCTAGGTCTCGTAGTTGTAAATGCAATGAAAAATAGCCCATGGGCTACATCTACCGTAGCAGCAACTATACCAATCGCAATGGTTATTGGATTTTACATGCGCTTTATAAGGCCTGGTCGTGTTTTAGAAGCAACTGCAATTGGGGTAACACTTTTATTATTAGCAGTTTATATTGGTGGTGAGATTGATAAATCTGAAACATTAAGAGTCTATTTTGATCATAGCGGTTTATTTTTGGCATGGTCGATTATTCTCTACGGATTTGCTGCTGCAGTTTTACCAGTATGGATGCTTTTAGCCCCCCGAGATTATTTATCAACTTTTGTTAAGCTTGGAACTATTATTTTTCTTGCTATAGCTATTGCAATTTTGCAGCCTGATATAAAAATGCCAGCTATAACTAATTTTTCTGATGGGTCAGGACCAATATTTGGGGGTAGTTTATTCCCATTTGTTTTTATTACAATTGCTTGCGGCGCTATCTCTGGTTTTCATGCATTAATATCGTCTGGCACAACGCCAAAGTTAATTGATAATGAGAAGTATATTCCTATGATTGGTTATGGAGGAATGTTGCTTGAGTCATTTGTGGCAATTATGGCAATGGTGGCAGCTTGTGTTTTAGAGCCTGGTGTCTTCTTTGCAATTAATAGTCCTGTTGGCATTGTTGGGTCCGATCCATCAATCGTTATTCAAACTATTAATTCCTGGGGGTATCCTGTAACTCAAAATCAAATGGAGCAGCTTGCTAAAGATGTAGGGGAGACTACTCTCTTTGCTAGAACTGGGGGCGCACCTTCATTAGCAGTTGGTATGGCGAGCATTTTTGCAAACGCTTTTGGTAAGAATCTTCTAGCAATGTGGTATCACTTTGCAATTATGTTTGAAGCAGTATTTATTTTAACTACATTAGATGCAGGTACAAGAGTAGGAAGATTTATGTTGCAGGACATTTTAGGTAATATTCATCCAAAATTAGGAAGAACCTCATGGCTTCCATCTACAATTTTAACAAGTGCAATTGTAGTTTCTTGCTGGGGATATTTTTTATATATAGGGGTTATAGATCCTAATGGTGGTGTTAATATTCTGTGGCCATTATTTGGTATTGCAAATCAGATTCTTGCTGCAATTGCATTAAGTGTAGGTACTGCAATTTTAATTCGTAGTGGCAGATTTAATTTTGCATGGATTACTGGGATGCCCTTAGCTTGGCTAGCAATTATCACTTCAACCGCTGCTTATCAAAAAATATTTAGTGAAGATGTGAGGGTAGGGTTTTTATCAGCTGCAAATTCTATGACTGAAAAAGTTAATACAGGAACAATTTCAGATGAGAAAATAAGTATTATGAATCAATTAATATTCAATCTTAGATTCGATGCTGTAATTACATCAATTTTAATGATAGTTTTGTGGCTAGTTATTTTTGATGTTTTAAAACTATTATTAAATAAGAAAAATAGACAGTCTACTTTGGTAAATTAACTTATGTTTAAAATTATATGGAAATTTATAAGAGCCTTAAGCGGAGATGATGCATATGAAATGTATTTGAGCAATTTCACAATATGTAAAAATCATTCAAGTAAAACACCTTTAAGTAGAAAAGATTTTTACAACAAACAACTCCAAGAAAAATGGAATAAGATAAACCGTTGCTGCTAGTTATATTTTATTTCTGGTAACAATAAACATTAAAATACCAATTCCTATCATTGGAATAGTAAGCCATTGACCCATAGATAGGTTTAGATAAAGAAGGCCCAAAAAACTATCAGGCTCACGAGTAAATTCAACAATAAATCTAAATAGACCATAAAAAATTAAAAATAATGCCGAAATACTTCCGGTTGGTCTTTTTTTGTTTGAATATAAATAAAGTATTAAGAATAAAAATAATCCTTCAAATAGTGCTTGATAAAGCTGGGAAGGATGTCGCGCTATTTCATCAGTAAGAGGAAAAACTATCCCCCAGGTAACATCTGTAGGCCTCCCCCATAACTCTTGATTGATAAAATTTCCAATTCTACCAAAACCTAATCCAAGAGGAATAAGTGGAGCTATAAAATCTGTTAGTTTTAACCATGAAATGTGATATTTTTTTGTAACAAAAATAAGACTTACCAGGACACCTAAAAAACCGCCATGGAAAGACATACCTCCTTGCCAAAAAGCAAAAACCTGGTCTAAATTTGATAAGTAATATGTTGGTTGATAAAATAAAACATAACCAAGCCTCCCGCCTATAATTACACCTAAGGCGCCATAAAAGAAAATATCATCAAGAGTATTTTCTGCTATTTCCCTCCACCATATTTTTTTTAATTGTTTTTTACCGAGGTATATAAAAGCTATAAAAGCAAAAAAATACATTAATCCATACCAATAAACCTTTAAAGGTCCAATTTGGAGTGCAATTGGGTCTATTTGTGGATGAATAAGCATTATTTTTTAATTATAAGTGTAAAATTCTAATTATTAAATTAATCATTTGGAATTGCAATGCCAGAATATAGATCTAGAACTACCACGCACGGAAGAAACCAAGCAGGTGCAAGGGCACTCTGGCGTGCAACGGGCATGAAGGATGAAGACTTTGTTAAACCTATGATTGCAGTAGTTAATTCATTTACTCAATTTGTTCCAGGCCATGTCCATTTAAAAGATATGGGTCAATTAGTTGCGCGAGAAATTGAAAAAAGTGGTGGTGTTGCAAAAGAATTTAATACTATTGCAGTAGATGATGGAATAGCTATGGGCCACGATGGAATGCTTTATAGTCTACCGAGCAGAGATTTAATTGCTGATAGTGTTGAGTATATGGTTAATGCTCATTGGGCAGACGCTATGGTTTGTATTTCTAATTGTGACAAAATAACACCTGGCATGCTCATGGCAGCTATGAGAATAAATATACCAGTAATTTTTGTATCAGGCGGTCCAATGGAAGCTGGAAAAGTAGATTGGGAAGAAAATGGAGGTAAAATTGATTTAGTATCACCCATGATTGCTGCTGGAGATATGAGTATTTCAGATAGTAGCTTAAAGAATATGGAGAGATCTGCATGTCCAACTTGTGGCTCTTGTTCTGGAATGTTTACTGCAAATTCGATGAATTGTTTAACTGAAGCTCTTGGCTTAAGCCTCCCAGGAAATGGAAGTACTTTAGCTACCCATACTGCTAGGAAATCATTATTCTTAAATGCAGGGTCAAAAATTGTAGATATCACTAAACGCTATTATGAAGATAATGATGAATCTGTTTTACCTAGAAGTATTGCTACAAAAAAAGCATTTGAGAATGCAATGGCTCTAGATGTGTCAATGGGCGGGTCAACAAATACGGTTTTACATTTATTAGCTGCTGCTAAGGAAGCAGAAGTTGATTTTACAATGTCAGATATTGATAAAATATCAAGAAAAATACCTTACCTAGCAAAAGTTGCACCTGCGACACAAGAATATCATATGGAAGATGTTCATAGAGCTGGAGGTGTTTATGGGATTTTAGGTGAATTAAAAAGAGGAAAATTATTACATGAAGATGTGCCCACAGTGCATTCAAAAACTCTTGGGGAAGCAATAGATCATTGGGATATCATGACAACAAAAGTAGATGCAGTAAAAGATTTTTACCTTGCTGCACCTGGAGGTATCCCGACAACTGAAGCCTTTAGTCAAGAAAAAGTATGGCCGTCGCTAGATAATGATAGAGATAATGGCTGTATAAGAGATATCGCTCATGCGTTCAGTAAAGATGGTGGTCTGGCTGTTCTTTACGGAAATGTTGCAGAAGATGGTTGTATTGTTAAAACAGCAGGAGTGGATGAAGAGATTTTGAAATTTTCTGGCAGGGTCAGGCTTTTTGAGTCTCAGGATGCAGCTTGTGATGCAATTTTAGGGGATAAAATAGTTCCTGGGGATATTGTAGTTATCATCTATGAAGGACCAAAAGGTGGTCCTGGTATGCAAGAAATGTTATATCCAACTGCATATTTAAAATCAAAAGGATTAGGTAAATCTTGTGCTTTATTAACAGATGGACGCTTCTCTGGAGGCACATCAGGTTTATGTATAGACCATGCATCGCCAGAATCTGCAGAAGGAGGAGCGATTGCTTTATCGAGAGAAGGAGATCAAATAGATATAGATATTCCTAATAGAAAAATTAATTTAAAAATAACAAATGAAGATTTATTATTAAGAAGAGAAGAAATGAACAACAGTAAATACTCTTGGCACCCAAAACCCAGAGAGAGAAGAGTAACAGACGCATTAAAAGCATATGCAATGATGACCACTAGTGCATCTAATGGTGCTGTTAGAGATATTAATCAACTAAAAAAAAGATAATCTAAGTTGAATAAGAGTATTAAGATTACTGATGAAAATGATGGGCTGCAGTTTATTGAAATTGATAACTCATTAGCAGTAGCAAGAATTGCACTTCAAGGGGGGCATGTTGATTGGTGGAGACCTAAATCAGCAAATCAAGATGTTTTGTGGCGCTCTTCAAATGCTCGTTATGAGAAAGGTAGATCTATTCGTGGAGGTGTACCAATATGTTGGCCATGGTTTGGCCATCATCCAACCGACGGAACATACTGTGTCCATGGGTTTGCGAGAGTTGCTCCGTGGAAATTACAAAACTCAACTCAATTAAAAAATGGTGCTACAAAAATTGTTCTAACAATGAATCCTTCTGAAGATCAGATAAAACAGCTTACCTACGATTATGAATTAGAATTAACAGTTTTAGTGGGGGATTCTCTTTCATTAAACCTAAAAACAACGAATTTATCTAACCATCCATTCACAATAAGTGAGGGTTATCACACATATTTTTATGTTTCAGATATTGAGAATATAAAAATTACTGGCCTTGAAAATTCAGTTTATACCGATAAGTTTGATAATTTTAATAGAGGTATTGAGAAAGGGGCAATTCAATTTTATGGTCCTTTTGATAGAGTCTATTCAAACACAAGTAATGATTGTTATATTGAAGACGAAGGACTTAATCGAGTAATTACTGTAAAAAAATCTAATAGTAATTCTACGGTTGTTTGGACGCCCTGGAAGAGAAAAGCCATGGAAATGGGGGATATGGGTGAAACAGACGAATGGCGCAGAATGATTTGTGTAGAAACTGCTAACCTTCTAGAGAATAGCGTAGTGATTTACCCTAAATTATCCCATAGTATTGCTACAGAATATTCTGTACAAGAATATTGATGGCTAATCAGCTGCACCATGAATCAAGTCTTTATTTAAAACAGCATAAAGACAACCCTGTTAATTGGTTGCCTTGGTCTAAAGTTTCTTTTGAGCTAGCAAAAAAAGAAAATAAACCAATTTTTTTATCAATTGGATATTCAGCATGTCATTGGTGCCATGTAATGGCACATGAATGCTTTGAGGACGATGAGGTATCACTATTATTAAATAAATTATTTATCTGTATCAAAGTTGATAAGGAAGAGCGTCCTGATATAGATCATATTTATCAATCTGCACATTACATATTCAATAGAAAGCCAGGTGGGTGGCCTTTAAGTGTATTTATGACACCAGAGCAGGAACCTTATTTTATTGGGACATATATACCAAAAAATCCAAAATATAATTTACCAGGGATGAATCAAATACTTCCTAAGTTGTCACAATTTTTTAAAAATGAGAAAGACTCATTAAAAGAACAAACAAAACAAATAAAAGAAATTATTCAGCAAAGCCAAGTAGAAGTAATGGATGTAATTACAATTGATCCTGAGTTTATAAATTTAGCAGTCAAGACAATATCAAATCAAATAGATGATATTAATGGAGGTTTTGGACATGCCCCTAAGTTTCCCAATGAGCCTCTTCTAAATTTACTTATTCAGAGGAATGATAACGATATTCAAGATATTATTAACTTATCCTTAAATAAAATAATGAGCGGAGGTATTTTTGATCATATTGGTGGAGGATTTTTTCGTTATTGCGTAGATGAAAAATGGACTATTCCTCACTACGAAAAAATGCTTTATAACAGCGCTCAGTTATTAGTTATTCTTGCACATCATTTCAATAAAACTAAAGATAATTTTACAAAAAAGATTATTTCATTAACAATTTCTTGGTTAAATGAATGGATGAAAGGTGATCTAGGAGGATTCTATTCTTCTGTTGATGCCGACTCACTAAATCATAATGGAGAATTAGAAGAGGGAGCGTTTTATAACTGGTCAGAGACCGAACTAAGAAAAGAATTAAGTGAAAAAGAACATAAAGAATTATCTGAACTTTTTACTCTTGAAGGCTCACCAAATTTTGAAAATTATTTATGGCATTTAAATCTAAAAGATTCAATAAGTCATAAGTCATTAGATCGTATTCGTATTCGATTAAAAAAAATAAGATCAACTAGAATTAGGCCAACTACAGATAAGAAAATAATAACTAGTTGGAATGCGCTTCTAATAAAAGGCCTATTAAAATCAGGTGATCTTTTAAAAAATGATGAATGGATAGATATTGCTCAAGAAAATATTAATTTTTTATCTAATAATCTCTTTGATGGAGATATATTAAATTCTATTTATATAGATAATAAAGCAAAATTTCCAGGTTACTTAGATGACTATGCATTTCTTTTGGATGCATTAATATTGTCTCTTCAAGTGAATTATCGCGAGAAGGATTTGGTATTAGCCATTAAGATAGGTAATCAAATAATAAATCAATTTCAATCTGACAATGGGGGATATTATTTCACTAGTCATAGTCACGAGATGTTATTTAATCGCCAGATGCTATCTGAGGACAGTGCAACCCCTTCAGCAAATGGTATAGCCTGTATTGCATTGCAGGAGCTATCTGTTATAACTAACAATACAATTTTTTCTGATTCATCTTACAAATCATTGTTACACTGGAATAACCAGGTGAAATCTTCTCCTTATACTCACCCAACATTATTACGTGCCTATCAATATTATCTTGGAGAAAAAAATATTGTTTATATTTATGGTAAAAATTCAGAAATTAAAAAATGGAAGAACGATATAGGTAGTAAGCTTTTAGGAAAGACCCTTATTATTTATATAGATTATGATTCACCATCAAAATTACTAATAAAGAGAAAGTATTATGTTGGTGGAGTTGCGTATTTATGTAAAAATTACTCTTGTTTACCAGAAATATTAAACAGCACTGAACTTTTAGATATTTTTGACAACTAATATGATATTACATAATTAATAATTTTTTAAAATATGAATAAGTTAATTTTAAGTATGCCATTAGTATTCTTATTTTCATTCACTTTACATGCAGAACCTATTAAAAGGTCTCTAGAAAATATGAATGGTTGTTATGCCTGCCATAGTGTTAAATTAAAAGTCATAGGGCCATCATTCATTGAAATATCAAATAGGTATAAAAATCAGGAATCTGCAAGAATGCAATTAGTAAAAAAAATTAAGGAAGGAGGTAGTGGAAATTGGGGAAGTGTCCCTATGAATGCGCACCCAAAAATTTCTGATACTGATTTGTCATTGATGGTTGATTGGATACTATCTCTATAACTGTAGATTTAATCTGAAACCCAATTTTTTTTGATTAAAAAATTAGTATAAAGCCTTTCCTCGTCGCTACCTTTAATTGGAGTAAAGTCATATGCCCATTTAACTAAAGGTGGCATAGACATTAAAATTGATTCAACACGACCTTTTGATTGAATTCCAAACAAAGTACCTCTATCCTGAAGTAGATTAAATTCTACGTAACGACTTCTTCGAAAAAGTTGGAATTGTTTTTGATGGTCGTTGAAATTTTCATCTTTTCTTTTTTGAACAATAGGAAGGTATGCGTTGAGAAGACATTGTCCTACAGCTTTTGTAAGATCAAAAGAGTAATTAAAATCTTTCTCATTAAAGTCATCATAAAAAACTCCACCTACACCTCTAGGTTCGTTTCGATGATTTAGAAAAAAATAATCATCACAATTATTTTTGAATTTTTTGTATAAATCTTTCCCGTATGGATCAATTGTATCTTTTAATGTCTGATGGAAATGAGTAACATCTTCAAGGAAAGGGTAGTAGGGTGTTAGGTCCATGCCCCCACCAAACCACCAAATATCATCCTCACCTTCTTTTGAAGCAATAAAAAATCTGACATTCATATGTACCGTAGGAATGTATGGATTGTGTGGGTGAAATACTAATGAAACTCCCATTGCTTGCCATTTTCTATTAGCAACCTCAGGATGAATATCTGTCGCAGACTTTGGAAGCTTAGTTCCAATAACATTAGAAAATCCTATTCCAGCCCGTTCAAAAACATTTCCATTTTCGAGGATACATGTATTACCACCTCCACCTTCTTTTCTTTGCCAAGTATCATTTAGGAAGTTCTTACCATCAACCATTTCAATAGTTTCTACAATATTTGATTGTAAGTTCTTTAGAAAACTTATGACTAAATTTTTATTTATTGAGTTACCCATTAGTTCCTATAAATTTTTCCTGTAGAAAAATCATGTATTGAAGAAGGTTTTCTATTCCTTCCAATCTGACCATTAATTATTTTTACTTTTCCGTTAAATAATCGACATGCATCTCTATAGCTTTTAATTGGCTTCTTGCCACTTTTATTCAGGCTAGTCGATATAACTGGTTGATTAATTGCT
Organism: Methylophilaceae bacterium; assembly: GCA_029244935.1. Classification (GTDB taxonomy): domain Bacteria; phylum Pseudomonadota; class Gammaproteobacteria; order Burkholderiales; family Methylophilaceae; genus BACL14. Next base: position 32,970 of record JAQWQF010000028.1, read on the forward strand.
TGTGTTATTCGTATGCAGTGTATAAATGAAGGAATCCTTAGGGCAATTTTGTTTGAAGAAGTTAACCATTTTGGAGTTTTTTTATTGGCTTCAACTAACCAGGTGTGCGCGCCAGGCCATTTAGTATGAAGCCTCTTTTTTTCATTCGTATTCATATTTTTAATTAATTTATTGAATTGAGTAAGCTCACTCCCAATTATAATAAAATTTTTATTTTTAGTTCTATTTTTTAGAGTATTAATCTTCATTATTGCTTTATATAAAAAGGGGTCGCATCCTAAGCCATAGCATGACTCTGTTGGATAAGCAATTATCCCACCTTTAAGAATAAACCGAAGTAATCTATGATTAATCAATTATTTAAAAGCTTTTTTACCAATATCATTTCTATATTGAGCGCCATCAAAATGAATATTATTAATTAATTTATATGCTTTATTTTTTGCTTCTTCTAAAGTTTTACCTTTAGCTGTAACACCAAGAACTCTTCCACCAGAAGTTAAAATTTTTTTATTAGATAAGGTTGTGCCGGCATGAAATACATAGGTATCTTCATTTATAGCATCAAGCCCATTGATTTCATCATTTATAATAGGTTGATTAGGATAATTTTTAGCAGCCATAACAATGGTAATAGCAGAGTTATTTTCCCATTCGATATTATTCTCTTGAAGTTTACCCATAGAGGCGTCGTAAAGAATTTTAAATAAATCACCTTTTAGTCGAAATAATATAGGCTGGGTTTCTGGGTCTCCCATTCTACAATTGAACTCTAGTGTTTTAATTTTATTTTTTTTATCAATCATTAGCCCTGCATATAAAAATCCAGTAAATTTTATTCCATCTTTTTTCATGCCTTTAATTGTTGGGAGAATTACTTCATCCATTATTTTATTGTGAATATCTGGTGTAACAATAGGAGCAGGCGAATAAGCTCCCATTCCCCCTGTATTTGGTCCTTGATCATTATCAAATAATCTTTTATGGTCTTGGCTTGATGCAAGGGGAAGCACAGTTTCCCCATCACAAATTACTATAAAACTTGCTTCTTCCCCTTGAAGAAATTCTTCAATTACTATTCTTGCTCCGGCATCTCCAAATTGATTGTCAGAAAGCATTAAATCAATAGCATTGTGTGCTTCTTCATCGGTCATAGCAACTACTACACCTTTTCCAGCTGCAAGCCCATCTGCCTTAACAACTATTGGGGAGCCTTTTTGTTGAATATATTTATGTGCTAATTCTACATTCGTAAAAGTTGCATATTTAGCTGTTGGAATACTATGTTTTTCCATAAATTTCTTAGAGAAATCTTTTGAGCTTTCCAGTTGAGCAGCTTCGCTTGTCGGACCAAAAATATATAAATTATTTTCTATGAATTTATTTACAATACCCTTTGAGAGGGGAACTTCTGGTCCTACGATTGTAAGGTCGATATTTTTATCTATTGCAAATTTAATTAAAAGGTCATTATCTGTAATATTGATATTTTCAATAATACTATCAAGATCCGTTCCAGCATTTCCAGGAGCAACATATACTTTTTTTACTAATAGACTTTGTGAAATTTTCCATGCAAGTGCATGCTCTCTGCCACCATTTCCGATTATAAGAACATTCATAAATTAATGCTTAAAGTGCCTAATATTAGTAAAAAGCATTACAAGTTTATGCTCATTAGCCGCCTTAATAACTTCATCATCCTTAATGCTTCCACCTGGCTGAATAACACACCTTGCACCGTATTGTGCTAGCACATCAATACCATCTCTGAATGGAAAAAAAGCATCAGATGCAACGACACTATTAGAAAGTGATAACCCAGTATTTTTTGCCTTGATTGTAGCAATTATAGTACTATCTATTCGACTCATCTGCCCTGCACCGATTGCTAAAGTTTTGTTATTTTTTGTAAATATAATTGCATTAGATTTAACATATTGTGCAACTTGCCAGGCAAACTTCATTTCAATTAACTCTTCTGGACTTGGCTTTATTTTGCTAACAACTTTACATTCATTAATATTTAGCTGATGTTTATCAATAGTTTGAACAAGCCACCCACCACCAATTTTTTTATAGTCTAATTGATTATTATTTTCAAAAAGAGGCACTTTTAGCACTCTAATGTTTGCTTTTTTATTGAATACACTCAAGGCTCCTTCAGAAAAATCTGGAGCAATTATTACCTCTGAAAATTGTTTTATTACTAATTCTGCTGTTTGTTCATCAACTTTCTTATTGAAGCTAATGATCCCTCCGAATGATGACGTGGGATCAGTAGCGAATGCTCCCTGATAAGCCAATAGAAGAGTGTCTGCAGAACATACTCCACAAGGATTGGCATGCTTTACAATTACACATGAAGGTTCTGAAAAGCTTTTTACACATTCCCATGCAGTATCGGCGTCATTTAGATTATTAAAAGAGAGATCTTTCCCCTGTACTTGTTTAAAATTAGATAGGGATCCTTTAATGTCATTGGATTCTTTATAAAAAGCTGCGCTCTGATGTGGGTTCTCTCCATAACGCATATCGAGATTCTTGTTCATCACTTGAATTAATTTTTCTGGAAGCTCTTCTTGATTAAGTCCTAATAGATAATTACTAATAGCACTATCATATAGCGCTGTATGCATAAATGCTTTTTTAGCTAATTTAAATTTGTATTCGCTTGATACTGAACCATTTTCTTTAATAAATTCCTTACTAAAATCTTCATAATCATTAGGGTCAGTTATAACAGCAACACTGTTATAGTTTTTAGCTGCAGCCCTAATCATAGTTGGTCCACCGATATCTATGTTCTCAATAGCTAATTCTAATGAACAATTTTCTCTTTGAATTGTAGATTGAAAGGGGTAAAGATTAACAATAACTAAATCAATTTCATTGATGTTATTTTTCTTCATTGTTTCAATATGGCTAGGGTCGTTTCTTTTCCCAAGAATTCCTCCGTGTATTTTTGGGTGTAATGTCTTGACTCTACCATCTAACATTTCAGGATAACCTGTATAGTCAGAGACTTCAGTGACCGGAATATCATGCTCAAGAAATAATTTTGCAGTTCCTCCAGTAGATAAAATTTCTACATCATGTTTATTAAGCAAGGAAGCTAATTCAATTATATTTTTTTTATTTGAAACACTAATCAAGGCTCTTAAAATTTTTTTCATTAATTAGGTTTCTATATTATGTAGTTTAAGTTTTTTTCTTAGCGTATTTCGATTTAATCCTAATATCTCAGATGCCTTACTTTGATTTCCTTCTGCATGATTCATAACGTAAAGTAATAATGGCTTTTCTATAGATTTTATAACCATCTCATAAAGATCTTTTGAGTTTTCACCAGATAAGTCCTTAAAGTATTGATCTAATAAAGCATCAATATTATTTGCAAGATTATTTTTTATCATTAAGCTACCATTTCTTTATTTTTATTTAACATTTCATCCTCGTAAGGAATGAAGCGATCAATTTCTCTTAAACTATTAAAGTAATTATCTATTGCAATTATTTGATCATTACAATCTTCTATTTGATTCATATGAAATCTAAATTGAGCAGAATGTTTAAATCCTTTTGTGTACCAAGAGATATGTTTTCTTGCTACTCTTAATCCAGTTAGCTCGCCATAAAATTTATAAAGTTCATTAACGTGAGCAATGGTCGTTTTTTGGACTTCATCAATTGTAGGCCGATCAAGATGCTTACCTGTTCTTAGATAATATTCTATTTCTCTAAAAATCCAAGGTCTTCCTTGTGCCGCACGACCAATCATAACTGCATCTGCTTTAGTAAAATTAAGAACAAATTTTGCCTTTTCGGGGCTAGTGATATCTCCATTTGCAATTACTGGAATTTTAATATTCTTCTTTACAGCGGCAATTGTATTGTACTCTGCATCACCTCTATAAAGGCATGCTCGTGTTCTTCCATGTATTGCAAGTGCCTGTATACCAGAATCTTCAGCAATTTTACTAATAGTAAGTGCATTTCTATTGTCAGTGTCCCACCCAGTTCTTATTTTTAAGGTTACTGGAATATTGACAGCTTTCACTACAGACTTGAGGATGCTTTCAACTAATTTTTCTTGTTTTAGTAGAGCAGAGCCTGCCATTACATTACAAATTTTCTTCGCAGGACACCCCATATTAATATCAATAATTTGAGCTCCCTTGTCCATATTATATTTAGCTGCTTCAGCCATCATATTTGGATCAGCACCTGCAATTTGTACTGAAATTGGGTCTACTTCTCCTTCGTGATTTGCCCGTCTTAAGGTCTTTTCACTTCCATATAAAAGCGAATTAGATGTAACCATTTCGCTCACAGCCATTCCTGCGCCAAAACTTTTACAAAGCATTCTAAATGGACGATCTGTAACACCTGCCATAGGAGCAAGCACTAAATTATTTTTTAAAATATGTTCGCTTATTTTCATACAAATTTGATAGGAATTAAGATGCCTATTTTATAATCAAAAGCTTGATTATGATAGTTTTTTTTATTTCCTTTTAGTTATTATCTCGCCAATTAATTTTTAAATTAGATAAATTACTCTTAATCTCCTTAATTGCTTTATCGACCCATTTTGATGGTCCCTTAATTCCAAGTTCTAATGTTTTTTTTGGATCCATTTTAGGGAGACTATAAAGTTTGATATCTTTATTGTTTCTTATTATTTGATTCATGAGGTCTATTAACTGACTTTCACTTACATTATCAATCCAGACAGACGAGTCTTTTATATCAATTTTTAGTTGGTTCTCTCGATAATATTTTTCTATAAGCCAATCAAGCATTGGCCAAGACATTTCTGGGAATCCTGGCATGAAATGATGGTCATTAATTGAAAAACCTGGAATATTATTTATGCTATTTGGTATCAAACTTGCTTGGTATGGAAGGTCTGCCATTAGTATTCTTTTTGGGTAAGCATCTTTACCAAATTGCTTTTCAATACACTCAGTAGCCTCCGGGTGTCGTTCAATTGCAAGGTTATGAGCTTTCGCCGCCGCATCACGAGTACAATCATCAGGAGTAGCTCCAATTCCGCCAAAGCAAAATACTATGTGATTTAATTTAGAATGAATGACACTTATTATCGTATCTAAATCATCTGGAACAAAATCTGCTTTATTCAGCGTAAATCCATTTTTTCTCAGCTTTTGGGTGAGGTGCTTTAAATGCTTATCTTCTCTCTTCCCAGACAATATTTCATCACCGATAATTATTGCATGAATTAATTTCATTAATGTGCCTGCTCCCAATTCTCTCCAATACCAATATCAACTTTTAGGGGTACATCTAATTTAGCAACATTCTCCATCAAATCTGTAATATTTTTCTTAAATTTATTAACTTCACTTTCTGGAACTTCAAAAACTAACTCATCATGAACTTGCATGATCATTATTCCAGTAATCTCTTTTGATTGTTTAATCCAATTATCTACTGCATTCATAGCCATTTTTATTAAATCTGCTGCTGTTCCTTGCATAGGGCCATTAATTGCAGCCCTTTCTGCAGCTGCTCGTCGTATTCCATTTGAGCCATTTATTTCAGGAACCCATAATCGTCTTCCAAAGTAGGTCTCTACGAAACCATTTTCTTTTGCTGATTGTTTTGCTTGCTCCATATAATTTCTAACGGAAGGATATCTTGAAAAATATTTCTCAATATAGTTTTGTGCAGCTACTCTTTCAATATTAAGGTTTTTTGCTAACCCAAAGGCACTCATCCCATAAATTAATCCAAAATTAATTACTTTTGCATATCTTCTTTGCTCGGGTGATACATTTGATAAATCACAGCTAAAAATTTCGGCAGCAGTAATTTTATGAATATCCTCATTATTCTTAAATGCTTCAATAAGTCTTTGATCTTTTGATAGATGAGCCATAATCCTTAATTCAATTTGAGAGTAATCAGCTGAGAGTATTTTATATCCTTGGCGAGCAATAAATGCTTCCCTAACCTTTCGCCCATCTTCAGTTCTAATTGGAATATTCTGTAGGTTGGGATCTGAGCTTGCAAGTCGACCTGTTATTGCTACAGCCTGATTGTAGCTTGTATGAACTCTACCAGTTATTTCGTTAATCATTTTTGGTAATTTGTCCGTATAAGTTGATTTTAATTTTGCTAGTCCTCTATATTCGAGGATTAACTTTGGTAGTGGATAGTCAGCCGCCAACTCCGAGAGAACATCTTCACTAGTTGAAGGAGTTCCTGTAGGAGTTTTTTTAAGTGGTTTAATGCCTAGCTTTCCAAAAAGTATTTCTTGCAATTGTTTGGGTGAGGATAAGTTAAATGGCTGACCCCCTAACTCATGAGCTTTCTTTTCTAATTTAATTAATTTCTGACCTATAACATGACTCTGATCTTGAAGAATTTTATCGTCAATCAAAACCCCATTTCTTTCAATTTTAATTAAGGCCTTCATGGCAGGAATTTCTATATTCTGGTAAATGGAAAGTAATGACTTTTCTTTTTCTAGGAGAACCTTAAGGTGATTATATAACTGAAGGGTAACGTCAGCATCCTCTGCAGCATACTGAACTGCATCATCAATACTTACTTGATCAAAGGTTATTTGATTAACCCCTTTCCCTACGAGTGATTCATAACTGATACATTGATGATTTAGGTATTTAAGAGACAGCTTATCCATACCGTGACTTTCGTTACTTTCTAAAATATAACTCATTAACATTGTGTCGTTATCGATTCCTTTAAGCGTAATTCCATAATTTAAGAAAATATGAGCATCGTACTTAATATTTTGCCCAATTTTTAAGATAGATTGATTTTCAAGGGTGAGCTTTAAGTGCTTATTTATTAAGCTAATACTTAATTGTTCATAATTGCGGTCTTGATGACTTATTGGTATATAGAAGCCAGTACCAGGATTAATAGAAATAGATATACCAACTAATTTTGCTGTCATTGGGTTTAATGAAGTTGTTTCCGTATCAAGCGAAAATAACTTAACTTTATTGATTAACTTTGTTAGATCCTCTAAAGCATCCTCAGTATTAATTAAAATATAATCCTTTGTATCTACAAAATTGGTAATATACTTTTCTTTGTCGGGTTCCGAAATTGATAGAGACTCAGCATTAGTTTGGTCTAAATCTTTTAACCAACTCGAAAAATTAAATCTTTTGTATAGAGAAGTTAATAATTCTTTATTTTGTGGCTTTCTCGATAATTCGTTCCATGTAACCTGAATATCTAAATCAGATTTAATAGTTATTAGATCCTTACCTGTGGAAAGCCATTTCTTTGTCTTTCTTAAATTTTCTCCAACAGAGCCTGTGATTTGATCTGCATTCTCTATTATTGAAGCGAGTGTTTTATATTTTTCTAGCCATTTTAGAGCAGTTTTGGGACCTACTTTATCAACACCTGGTACGTTATCGACTTTATCGCCAATAATTGTTAAGTAGTCTACGATTAGCTCTGGTGGAATACCAAACTTATTCTTTACCCCTTCAATATCTAGAACCTCATTAGTCATTGTATTTATCAATTTAGTTTTTTCATTCACTAATTGAGCTAAATCTTTATCTCCAGTTGATATAACTACCTCAATATTATCTTGATTTGCTTTTTTTGAAAGTGTACCGATAACATCATCAGCCTCTACCCCCGATCGAATAAGAATAGGAAAGCCCATTGCTTCAATTGCCTCCTTCAGAGGTTCAATCTGAATAGCGAGCTCCTCTGGCATTTTTGGCCTATTTGCCTTGTAATCTGGGTAGATATCATTTCGAAATGTCTTTCCCTTGGCGTCAAAGATACAGACACTATAGTCAGATGGATATTTTTTATGGATATGTCTTAGCATGTTTAGAACACCATAAATTACTCCAGTCGGCTGATTATCGAGACTCCTAAAATCTGGCATAGCATGAAACGCTCTGTATAAATACGATGAGCCGTCAACTAGTAATAATTTCTTCATATTTTAGGTCGCTTTTACGTTAGTCATATTAATATATAGCATTGATTCATATTTAATTAGTAGTAAAACTAAGATTTTGGTAAAATCATATTTTATCTTTAAACTAAGGTTAATAAATGATTAAATATCTTTTATGTTACTTTTTTTTGTTATTCGCTATTTCTGTGACAGCTGAAGAAACAGAGGTTTTCGAAAATGTACCTCCACCTCCTTCATCCATGGATTCTGGTTATATTGGTGAGCCTGAGATAACAATCAAGAAAGACGGAGAAAAAACTGTAGAGGAATTTCGGATGAATGGAAGGCTATATATGATTAAGGTAAATCCAGATAATATGCCATCCTATTATCTATACAAAGATACTACTGGTGGAGATTGGACGCGTTATAATTTACGAGATCCTATGATTGTTCCTCAATGGGTAATTCACAGATTTTAACCCTTAAGAAAGTTAAATTAAATTTTTAATGGCCGTTTATACTTCAATTAACAAAAGTGAATTGCAGAATTGGCTTAAAAATTTTTCTGTTGGCGATTTAAAAAGCTTCAAAGGTATATCGTCGGGCGTAACCAACACTAATTATTTCGTAGAAACTGATACAACTAAATTCATTTTGACAATTTTTGAACAGAATAAAATGGAAGAACTTCCCTTTTATTTTGATTTGATGATATTTTTAGCAAGTAAGAAATTTCCTTGCCCACTTCCAGTTATAAATAAGAATAATACATACCTAACTTTACTTAAAGGTAAACCGGCCGTCCTAGTATCTTTCTTAATGGGGGCTGAAAAAGAGAAAATAAATGAAAATGATTGTTACTTAGTTGGCGAAGCATTAGCCAACTTACATACCCTAGCAAAAGATTTTCCTGGAAAAAGAAAAAATAATAGAAACATTAATTGGGTTACCACTAAGTTTAATGAGATAAAGACAGACTTAACACTTTCAGATCAGAAAATTATTGAGGCAGAGATTGACTACCAAGAAAACTGCATAATAGATGAATTACCGATTGGAATTATTCATGGAGATCTATTTAGAGATAATGTTTTTTTTCATCAAGATAAATTATCTGCATTTATAGACTTTTATTATGCCTGCAATGATTACCTTATACTTGACGTAGCAATTGCTATTAATGATTGGTGCAGTAATAGCCAGGGTAGTCTAGAAACGGAAAAATTTGATTTATTTCTAAGTGGCTATCAATCGATTAGAGAGCTGCAGAGCTCAGAGTTAAAATACCTAAATAATGCTCTTAGGCTTGCAGCTTTAAGATTTTGGTTATCGCGCTTAGATGCTTATCATAATGTTTTAGAAGGCGAGTCTGTTTCAATAAAAGACCCAAATTATTTTAGAATAGTTTTATTAAACAGGCAGAGTGAATGAAAAACAATTTTATTAAAAGTTATAAATGGATTTTATTGAGCTTAAATTTATTTAGAGTTTCATTGGGACCGTCTCTATTCATGGGGATGTCCTATTTACTTATTTATTTAATAATACCTGTTATGCCATCTACACAATTTTTAGGGCCCCTCACCATATTAATATGGCCGTTTGTTACAGTGTTTATTTTATATTTTTATTTTTGCGTTCATTCTAAAAAGAAATTTGAACCTTCTAATGCATTTAAAATAATTTCAGCGAATGCAAAAGGTTTATTTTCTATGTCTATTTTGTCAGCCTTTTATGCTTTTACGATTGGAATATTAGTCTCAGGTGATTTTGAATCAATCATAAAAGTTCTACAAAACCAGCAAGAGAATGAATTAAATTCATTTGACTTTGGAGTCTTATTATTCAAACTGATGCTTATGGGCATTCCATTTTATATGGCTACATGGTTCTCGCCTTTACTTATTGCTACTCATAAAAATGGTTTATTTATGGCTATTAAATCCAGTTTTGCTGGATCATTAATGTATATTTTACCTTTATTTTTCGCTTGGCTTGCTATAACACTTGGCTTTCTAGGATTGGTAATAACAATTACATTCTTTTTTACGTTAACGACATTTATAAATTTGACCTTAGCGTCATTTCTTACTAGCCTTTCTCTCCTATTTTTAATGGCATCTTTCGTAGCAATCATGTTTAGCTTTCAATATATAACTTTTATTGATATTTATAAGAAGTTTAATAACTAAGCTTCACTCAATTTTGCATATTCCATAGCTAGCCATTTAATACCATGGTCTGAAAATTTTATTTGAATTCTTAAATCATTTTCATTTCCTTCATATCCAGTTACTATTCCCTGCCCAAATTTCTGATGCGAAACCATTGTTCCAACTTTCCATATATGTTTTGATTCTGAATAAGACGTATTAAGTGGTACTGAATATAATAGATCTTTATCTTTTGATGAATTGAGTCGCTTAATTAATTCTTCTGGAATTTCATCTAAAAATCGAGAGGGAACATTATATCTAGGTTGACCATATGTCATTCTAGATTGAGCTAGGCTCAGGTATAACTTATTTCGTGCTCTAGTAACAGCCACATACATTAGCCTTCGTTCTTCTTCTATACCCTTTTGTTCAAGCAGACTTCTTTCGTGTGGGCATAAACCATCTTCTAAACCAGTAATAAAAACTACGTCAAATTCCAATCCTTTTGAAGAGTGAATCGTCATTAATTGTAAGGCATCGTCACCAGAAGATGCTTGAAGTTCACCACTTTCTAAGGATGTATAGTCTAGAAATTCAGCTAAAACTAAAGATTGATTTTTTAATAAATCTTCTGGGCTTTCTTCACGAGTATCGATTATATAAGATTTAGCAGCAGAAACTAATTCATCTAAGTTTTCTATTCTTGATCCACCGTCCTTATCTTTTGAATAGTGTTCTTTAAGTCCAGAATATGTATTGATGTAATCTATTGACTCATCAACTCCAGTTCCGTGTATTTCATCTTCAATATTTTGAATTAAATTTACAAAAGTCGAAATTTTAGTATTTCTATTTTCCGATGAGAATATTTTTGCTGCTTCCCACATCGAGCAATCATTTTCTTTTGTATAGTCATCTAATTGTTCAATTGATCTCGCACCAATGCCTCTCGGAGGAAAATTAACTATCCTAATAAATGCATTATCATCATTTTTGTTAGATATTAATCTTAGGTAAGCTAATGCATGTTTAACTTCTGCTCTTTCAAAGAATCGTAAGCCACCATAAACTCGATAAGGGATTTGGTTAGTTACCATTGCCATTTCAATGACTCTGGATTGGGCATTATTTCTGTATAGGATAGCAATCTGGTCATATCTTGAGCCAGCTCGATTCATCATCTTAATTTCATCAACCAAATATGCAGCTTCAAGTCGATCATCTAATGCAGTATATTGCCGAATAAGATCACCGTCACCCGAGGATGCCCAAAGATTCTTCCCTAATCTATCCTTATTGTTATCAATAATTGCATTAGCAGCATTAAGAATATTATTTTTAGAACGATAATTTTGTTCTAATTTAATTACATTTTTTATATTAAAATCTTTTTGTAGGTCCTTCATATTGCTTGGATTTGCACCTCTAAAACCATAAATAGATTGATCGTCATCACCTACTGCAAAAATAAAGCTTTCATCTGAAGTAAGCAGTTTAAGCCATTGGTATTGAAGTTTGCTTGTATCTTGAAATTCATCAACTAAGATATGTTTAAATATTGACTGGTAATGTTCTCGTATAACCTCATTTTTTTGAAACAGCTCAAGACAACGAAGAAGTAACTCAGCAAAGTCTACAACACCTTCTTTTTGGCATTGCTTTTCATACATACTATAAACTTCATTCTTCTTTTTTGAGATATCATCGAAAGCTTGGTAATCATTAGATCGAATACCTTCTTCTTTATTTGCATTAATAAAGTATTGTAGGTCCCTTGAAGTAAAAAGCTCTTCATCTATATTCATTGATTTCATAACTCGTTTAATAGCTGATTTTTGGTCAGCACTATCTAGAATTTGAAATATTTCTGGGAGGCCTGCATCTTTATAATGTTTCTTAAGAAACCGATTACATAAACCATGAAATGTACCAACCCACATGCCGCGAGTATTTATGGGAAGCTGAGAAGAAATTCTGACTAACATCTCTCTTGCGGCTTTATTGGTAAAAGTTACAGCAAGAATGCCACCTGGACTAGTAGTTTGATTGTGTATTAACCATGCAACTCTCGAAGTTAATACTTTTGTTTTTCCACTTCCTGCACCAGCTAAAATTAATGCTGATTCATTAGATTTAGTAACTGCCTCAATTTGTTTTTCGTTAAGATCTGCTAGATTAGAATTTTTATTAATTGATTGATTCATTAAAGCGTATGCTACAGGAAATAAATTTTAAATAGTCATTAGAAAGAACTTATTTTATCTTGTTTGGTCAATTCAGAGTAAGAAGTTGAAGTAATGTAATCCTCCCATTACTTGCTCAACAAAAAAAAGGCCTCATAGGAGGCCTTTTTTATAACTAAACTACTATTACATCATACCACCCATACCACCCATACCACCCATACCACCCATACCACCCATATCTGGCATTGCTGGGGCTGCTGCTGCTGAATCATCCTTTGGAAGATCAGCAATCATGCATTCAGTAGTTAGCATAAGTCCTGCAACAGATGCAGCATTTTGTAATGCCGATCTTGTTACTTTGGTTGGATCTAAAACACCCATTTCAACCATATCACCATATGTTTCGTTAGCTGCATTAAAGCCATAATTACCCTTACCTGCACTCACATTATTTACCACTACAGATGGTTCAATTCCTGCATTGGAAACAATTTGACGAAGAGGATCTTCAATTGCACGAAGAACAATTTGAATTCCTGCTGTTTGATCTGAGTTATCACCTTTAGTTTTTTTGATGGCGTCAGTTGCTCGTATTAACGCTACACCACCACCAGGGACAATACCTTCTTCAACAGCTGCTCTTGTGGCATGAAGCGCATCTTCAACTCTTGCTTTTTTCTCTTTCATTTCAATTTCTGTAGTTGCGCCAACCTTAATTAATGCAACACCACCCGCAAGTTTTGCAACTCTTTCTTGAAGCTTTTCTTTATCATAATCACTTGTAGATTCTTCAATTTGAGCTTTAATTTGACCAATACGAGATTTAATATTAGCTTGACTACCAGCACCATCAATAATAATCGTATTCTCCTTACTAACTTCAATTTTCTTTGCGCGACCAAGATCTTCAAGTTTAATGTTCTCTAAAGTTAGTCCTACCTCATCAGAGATAACTGTACCGCCAGTTAATATTGCGATATCTTCAAGCATTGCTTTTCTTCTATCACCAAAGCCAGGAGCCTTAACCGCTACAGTTTTAATAATACCTCTGATATTATTAACAACCAATGTTGCTAGAGCTTCGCCCTCTAACTCTTCTGCAATAATTAATAGTGGCTTACTTTCTTTTGCAACTTGCTCTAATGTTGGGAGTAAGTCTTTAATATTTGATATTTTTTTATCATGTAAAAGTATGTATGGATCATCAAGTAATGCAATCTGTCTGTCATTATTATTAATAAAATAAGGAGATAGATAGCCTCTATCGAATTGCATTCCTTCAACAACATCTAATTCATTTGCAAGACCAGAGCCATCTTCGACAGTTATTACACCTTCTTTTCCTACTTTGTCCATAGCATCTGCAATAATCTTACCTACTGATGCATCTGAATTAGCAGATATAGAACCTACCTGAGCAATTTCCTTACTTGTATTGCAGGGTTTACTTAATGTTTTAAGTTCATTAACAGCCGATTCAACCGCTTTATCAATCCCGCGTTTTAGATCCATAGGATTCATTCCAGCTGCTACCGACTTCATACCTTCACGAATAATTGCTTGCCCTAAAACTGTTGCTGTAGTTGTTCCATCACCAGCATTATCTGATGTTTTTGATGCTACCTCTTTAACCATTTGAGCACCCATATTTTCAAACTTGTCTTGTAATTCAATTTCTTTTGCTACAGAAACTCCATCTTTAGTGATCGTTGGTGCGCCAAATGACCTTTCAAGAACAACATTTTTTCCCTTAGGACCTAGCGTTACTTTTACTGCGTTTGCAAGAGTATTAACCCCTTTTACCATTTTTTGACGAACATCATCGCCAAATCGTACGTCTTTTGCTGCCATTTATTTTTCTCCAATTATTATTAGTGATAAATTCAATTTATTCAACGATGCCCATAATGTCTTCTTCTCTCATTACAAGAACTTCATCTCCGTCAACTTTAACTGACTGCCCTGCATATTTTCCAAAGAGGACTTTGTCACCGACTTTTACATCTAGCGCTCGAATTGATCCGTCATCAAGTATCTTCCCGTTTCCTATAGCCTGAATTGTTCCTTGATCTGGTTTCTCAGCAGATGCACTGTCTGGAATAACAATGCCTGAGGCTGTAGTACGTTCTTCTTCAAGACGCTTTACAATTACACGATCATGTAAAGGGCGAATTTTCATTTGTAAGTTCTCCTAGTAGTGTATTCTTAAATTAAAATTAATTCTGTATCAACAAGAGAAATTAGCACTCATGTTGATAGAGTGCTAATAATAGGGATGAATGTTGTAAAATTCAAGGGTTAACTCGTTAATTAATTTATAAATGATTGTTTTTAATAGAAATGTTTGAAAAGAAAAATTATAAACTTGTAGGTGAATCTTCTTTACTAATATCTCCTGTGACTTTAGGCACAATGACTTTTGGCGAACAAAATAGCCAAAAAGAAGCTTTTGATCAGTTAGATTATGCTTTATCAACAGGCATTAATAACTATGATGTGGCTGAGTTATATCCAGTACCTCCGAAACAAGAAACTTGTACAAGAACAGAAACAATTATGGGTAATTGGATAAAAAAACAAGCTCGAGATCAAATTATAATATCGACGAAAATTGCTGGACCAAGAAGAGGGCTTGATTGGATAAGGGGTGGTCCAGAATCTTTAGATGAGATAAATATTTTTACAGCAGTTGATGATTCATTAAAAAGAATGCAAACAGATTATATTGATTTGCTTTATCTCCATTGGCCAGAAAGAAATGTGCCTATGTTTGGACAGTATAAATTTGACCCATTAGAAGAGTATAAAGATAATAGAAAGATTGATTGGGTTAGTATCGAGATGCAATTGGATTCATTAGGAAAATTAGTGCGCTCTGGAAAAGTTAGGTTTATTGCCCTTTCAAATGAATATCCCTGGGGAGTAATGGAATTTTTGAGAATTGCTAGAAAAAAGAATTTACCAATTATCTCTTGTGTCCAAAATGGATATAGCCTGCTAAATAGAGTAGCCGAGTTTGGATTAACAGAAATATTGTATAGAGAAAGGCTAGGATTTATGGCTTACTCACCATTAGCATTTGGACATCTAACGGGAAAATATATATTGGACCAGTCTACCAAAGGACGGGTTACTCTATTCAAAGGCTATGCTCAGAGGTATAACAAGCCAGGCGTAATTCATGCAGTTAAGAACTATATGAAGCTCTCTGAGGAATTTAATATTACACCTACTGAAATGGCACTTTCATTTGTTTACCATCAATGGTTTGTAACTAGCACTGTTGTAGGTGCGACTTCAGTCAATCAACTAAAACAGAATCTTAAAGCATTTAAAATAAAATTACCTTCGGAGTTAATAGAAAAAATTGAGATAATTCACCTAAATTGTATGAATCCAGCACCATAATATTTATATGAAAAATAAAAAAATAATTAGACGAAGCATGAAGTCCGTATGGCATCCATGTACGCAAATGAAGCATCATGAAACTACACCTTTAATTCCAATAAAGAAAGGGAGGGGGAGTTGGCTATTTGATTTTAATAATAAAAAATATCTAGATGTAACTAGTTCTTGGTGGGTTAATTTATTCGGCCATAACAATAAAATCATTAAAAAATATATAAAAAATCAAATTGACCAACTTGAACATTCTATGATTTCAGGCCTTACGCATGAGCCAGTTATTGAGTTATCTGAAAAATTAAATAACCTAACTGGGTTAGGCCATTGTTCTTATGGAAGTGATGGCGCAAATGCAGTTGAAATAGCATTAAAAATGAGCTCACATTTCTGGAGACAAAAAGCCAAACTTAAGAAAACAAAGTTTGTGTATCTTAAGAATAGCTATCATGGAGAAACTTTAGGCGCACTTTCTGTTACTGATATCCCATTATTTAAAAATCAGTATAGCCAAATTATAAAAAATCATATTCAAGTAGATTCTCCAGATTGGCGCAAGGGAAAAAATAATGAAAGCCCAAAAGAGATAGCAAAAAATAAACTTTTATTGCTAAAGAAAATGTTTGAAAAAAAACATTCTACAATCTCTAGTATTATTTTAGAGCCACTTGTTCAATGTGCTACAGGTATGGCGATGTATGATAAAGAATATTTAGTAGGAATTAGAAAATTATGCAATCAATATGAAATTCATTTGATTGTAGATGAAATTGCTGTTGGATTTGGTAGGACAGGAAAAATATTTGCGCATCACCATGCAAAAATTAAGCCAGACTTTCTTTGCCTATCTAAGGGACTAACTGCAGGCTATCTCCCACTATCTGTAACATTAACAACAGATAAAATCTATAATGCATTTTATGATAATGATATAAAAAAAGGGTTTTTACATTCACATAGTTATACAGGTAACCCTCTAGCATGTAGTGCTGCATTGGGGATGTTATCAATTTTTGAATCAAATGACGTTTTACTCGAGAATAGAAATAAAGCTATAAAAATTAACCTTTTGTTAGAAAACTATAAGAATTTACCAATTAAGGATCTTAGAAATATTGGAATGATTTGGGCATTCGAATTAGATCTAAATATAGATATTAGTAAGGTTACTTCATATTGTGTAAGTCATGGATTACTCATTAGACCAATTGGAAATACTATTTACTTTATGCCCCCTTATTCATTAAATGATTCAGAAATAAAACATATGATTAGCATTACTGAGCAAGGCATTAAACAAGCATGTATCTAAGCAATAAATTATTACTATTTATATTTATTATAGTATTTAGCCTATCGGTTCATGCTGAAAAATCATATGACCTTAAGAAAATTATTAACAGGTATGACTTAAATACCTCTGAATTTGGTTTCGGTTTTTTAAATTTAGCAAATGATGAGACTGTTGCTCTTCATAATGAAAAAAAACTATTTAATTCAGCATCTCTTGTAAAAATTATTACTACTTATATTAGCCTCAAAGAATTAGGGCCAAGTTTTAGATGGCGATCAGATTTTTACTACACTGGAGAGATTGTTGGGGAAGCTCTAAAAGGAGATATTATATTTAAGGGAAAAGGAGATGCTTCTTTTTCTGTGCAAGATTTGGAGGATATGATTAGAGAGATACAAAGAAAAGGAATAAAAAGAATTGAAGGAAATTTATTATTTGATACAAGTTATTTTGGATTAGCTCCAAGCGAAGTAACTTTTGATAATGATCCAATGAGAGCATATAACGTCCTTCCTAGTGCCATATCTCTTCAGAGTAATACAATTAATTTTAGATTTAAAAGCCAGAAAGATAGGGTCAAGATAGACATTAAACCTTATATCAGAGAATTAAAAATTAATAATAATATTAAAAATACTAGAGAAAAATGTCTGAGTTGGAGAGAAAAATTAAGGTATGAGACAAAGGTTAGTGAAAAGAAAAATATCCTAAATTTTAGTGGTAAATTTAGTCGAAGATGCAAAGTTAAGGAGATCGACCTAGCAATGCTAGATTGGCAAACATATTTTTATAGTACCTTTAAACAAAAATGGAATGATAATGGAGGCTCTTTTAACGGAGACTTTATGAAGAGCGCATTAGAATTGGATGGTAATAATTTGCTGGCGAGTCATTTTTCAGACTCTCTCTCAAACCTTATTCGGGATACTAATAAGTACAGTTTGAATTTGATGTCTAGAAATCTGCTACTAACAGTGATTGCTAATAAAGATAATGTTCAGCCAACTGAAATAATGGTTAATTCATATATAAAAAATTGGCTAGCTGAACATAAAATTGAAAGTGAAGGCTTGTTTATTGATAATGGCGCAGGGCTATCGAGAAATATAAAGGTAAGTGTTAACCAGTATTTGGCGATCCTTAAAAAAATATATTATGATCCGATGATGCCTGAAATGATATCTTCATTTCCAATAGCTGGAATTGATGGAACATTAAAAAAAAGAATGAGTAATTCACCCATTAATATGAATGGACATTTTAAGACTGGTTCAATGAACGAGGTTAGTGCTATGGCAGGTTTTTTCTTAAACAGGGACAAGGAGATGAATATTTTTGTATTTATGATGAACGGAAAAAAAGCAAATATGTCTCAAAATTTCCAGGAGGCATTAATCGAGTCTATTTTTTAAAAATTAAGGGTAATTTAATTATGATGAAACTTTTTTTAATCACAGTAATGGCAATGTTAGCTTTGCATTATGCTAAAGCAATTGAAATTAATCTAAAGGAAGAAATTAAAATGGAGGAAAAAATTATGGAATTAATTAAATCTGATATTAAATTGGGTGAGGGACGTGAAGCAGAAAAGGGATTATCAGTTACAGTTCACTATACTGGCTGGCTTCATGATGCTAAAGCAAAAGATGGTAAAGGTGAGAAATTTGATAGTTCTTTAGATCGTCGAGAGCCTTTTAAATTTATATTAGGTGTTGGTCAGGTAATTCAAGGGTGGGATGAAGGAGTGAATGGTATGAAAATTGGTGGACAAAGGCTTATTACTATTCCTGCAGATATGGGTTATGGAAGTAGAGGTGCTGGTGGTGTGATTCCTCCAGACGCTGACTTAATATTTGATGTTCAATTATTAGGAATTGACTAAATGCATGTCAATGTAAAATGGAATGATGGCGTAAGCTTTATTGGTAGCTCTGAATCTAATCATACGATAATAATGGATGGCCCTTCAGAGGTTGGAGGTATGAATAAAGGTATGCGACCGATGGAGACATTACTAATCGGTATGGGAGGTTGCACCTCATTCGATGTAGTGACTATTTTGAAAAAATCAAGGCAAAAAATTGAAGGTTGTGAAGCATTAATATATGCAGATCGGTCACAAAATATTCCAAAGGTTTTTACAAAAATACATATTCATTTTATTGTAAAAGGCAATAATCTTGATACGGTTGTTGTTGAGAGAGCGATTAAATTATCAGCGGAAAAATATTGTTCTGCAACAATTATGCTTAGTAAATCAGTTGAGATTACTCATGACTTTGAAATTCTCGAAGAATCTAGCTAAGTTATTTAATAATCTTCATCTTTAGAGTTTGTTTATTTTCGACAACATCAAAAAGACGATCTATATTTGGATGTTGTCCAGGATGGTTCTCAGCTTCTGCACTGTGCTCCGAATATAATTCAATTCCTTCGAGTGCTGCATCTATATTTAATTCACCATACGTTAACCATAAATGATGATAAATTTTAATTGAGCCAAGGCTCCCAGGCTTTTTTTCAATGCTACCTACAGTTTCATTGTTATTAGATAATATTATTTCTTTAATATGTGAAGCGTCTTCTAATGTTTCAAGGATATCTTTAAAATTTTGCATTTATATTTATATTTATATCTTATAAGTTATTGAAGTCATTATTTTTGATGTTATACCCATTATTTTTTTTATTGAATTTGGTAGCTGAGCTGCACCCATTTCCAACGCAGATTGTTTATGAGCTTCCTCCTCCTCCTTCATTACTTTTATTATCTTAAGTGTTTTTTTATCGGAAGGGGCTATTTTTTTAATATGTGATTGAAGATGTTTTGATACTTGACTCTCAGTTTCTGAAAGAAAACCTAAATTGTATTTTTCATCAACAATACTTGCTATTGCACCAATACCAAATGAACTTATGTATAAAAAGGGATTTAGTTTGCTCTTTGATCCATTTAGCTCATTTATTCTTGATTCGCACCAAGAAAGGTGGTCAATTTCTTCTAGGGCTGAAGCCTTTAATTTGCTTTCAATATCTTTATTTTTATTGAAAAAAAGCTGACCTCTATATAGGCCTTGAGCACATATTTCTCCAGAATGATTAACTCGCATATATTTAGAATGAATTATTTTTTCTGAGGAACTTAGTGAGGATGATTCACGAATATCTCTATCAGGTCTTTCACGATTCTGCGAAGGGGAAACACTTAATACTTTTAATCCTCTATCTATCTCAATTAGTATACGGTCAATCATATAATTTAATATTAAATATTCTGATTTTATATTTAACTATAAAATAGTGATTTAATTTTTTTGATATAAGTCTATTCCTTTCAGAATATTAAGTGCTTCTTTAAATTGTTTGTCATCTTTACCACCAAATTCAACGGGTTTAAAGTTTCTTAATGCTTCACCGCCATCGCTTGTTGGTTTATCAAAAGAAGATGTATTATCAGAATTTTCAGTTTCAGTTTCAGTTTCAGTTTCAGTTGATGTTTCCTTTTTCTTTTCTTGTGGGTTAGATAGAGTATTAGTTAAATCAGCTTCTCTAATTGCAAGAAATTCACTTCCATCTTCTACAATTATATCAGGATCAATTCCCTTGCCTTGTATTGACCTTCCATTAGGTGTGAAGTACCTAGCAGTTGTTAATTTAATTGCTGTACCGTTGTTCATAGGTAATATAGTTTGAACAGAGCCCTTACCAAAACTACGAGTACCAACTATTAGTGCTCTCTTATGATCTTGCAGAGCCCCTGCAACGATTTCTGAGGCTGATGCTGAACCGTTATTTATTAGCACAACTAATGGAGTGTCTTGAATATCTTTTGGTAATTTTTTCATATAATTATTTTTTTTAGGGTTATCTCTAACAAAATTTTCTGGTGAAGTTGTTAGTCGCATTCTTGAGTCAGCCGTCCTTCCTTCGGTATAAACTACTAATTTATCATCTTCAAGAAATGCTGCGGAAACAGCAACTGAAGAATTTAAAAGGCCTCCAGGGTTATTTCTCATGTCAAGAATAATTCCATTTAATGCGTATTTATTTTCTTTTCTAAGCTTAGTTAATGCCTTGAATAAGTCTTGGCCAGTTCTCTCTTGAAACTGTGTAATTCTTACATAAGCATAGTTAGGCTCAATTATCTTTGATTTAACACTTTTTGTTTTAATTTTTGCTCTGTTTACTGTTAAAAAGAATGGACCATCAACACCTACTCTAATTACCTGAAGCTTAATTGACGTATTAGGTTTGCCTCTCATTAATTTAACTGCCTGATCAAGAGTAAGTCCTTTTACAGATGTTTCATCTAGCTTTATAATAAGATCACCACTTTTAAGCCCTGCTTTATATGCAGGTGTATCTTCAATAGGAGAGATAACTTTTACGAACCCATCTTCCATACCCACTTCAATCCCAAGTCCACTAAATTCTCCTGAAGTTCCTGACTGGAGGTCCTTAAAATGATCAAGATCTAAAAATGTAGAGTGGGGATCTAATCCAGATAACATTCCACTAAGAGCTTCATTAACAAGCTTCTTATCTTCTATTTCTTCCACATAATCTGATTTTATTTTTCCAAATACTTCGGCAAAAGTTCTCAGTTCATCAATTGGTAGATTAGATGTCTTTGTTTTGTCAGCAAAGACTGGTAGATTGATACTGATTAGAAGGCCTATGATGCAGCCACCTAATATAAGGCTTATTTTTTCAAATTTAGATCGCATGTAAACTCTTTATAAATTAATTAAATTAGTATGATTATCAGAATATTACCTTATATTCACCACTTAGAAAATTGGAAAGTACCCAAATGACAAAAAAATATATTATTACCATAAATTTTTGCACTAAATGTGGATGGCTTATGCGTGCAGCATGGATGGCACAAGAGATCATCACTACTTATGTAAATGACATACAGTCGGTAAATTTAGTTCCTGGAGAAGACGGTAAGTTTGAAATTTTTTGTAATAAGCAGGCAATATTTTTAAGGCATGAAGAAGGAAAATTTATTGAGATAAAAGAAATAAAGAAGAGAATTAGAGATTTTATTGACCCAGAAAGATCTTTAGGACACATTGATCGAAAGACTAATTAATGAAAAATGATCTAATTATCGACCAATTTTTTAGTGGTGACGGAGCCTTACATGAAGTTATTCCTGATTATCGAAAAAGAGCAGAACAGCTAGATATGTCAAAAGCAGTTAATGCAACGATTCAACAAAAAAATTCATTGATTGTAGAGGCTGGAACGGGGGTGGGAAAAACTTTTTCGTATTTAGTTCCTGCACTAATAAACGGAGGAAAAGTTGTAATTTCAACAGCTACTAAGAATCTACAAGACCAACTATTTTTAAAAGATATTCCAACTATAAGGGATGCGTTAAAAATTCCCGTAAAGATTAATATCCTTAAAGGAAGATCTAATTATATTTGTCAGTTAAGAATGGAAAACTCAATTGTCGAAGGCCAGTTTTTTAATAAAGAGGATGCATCATTCATTAAAAAAATTAAAATCTTCTCAGATCATTCTAATACGGGTGAGGTATCTGAAATAAATGATATTCCTGAAAATTCTACAATTTGGCCTTCAGTTACCTCGACGCAAGAAAATTGCTTAGGGCAAAATTGTGAATTTGCTAAATCATGCTTTTTAATTAAAGCCAGAAAAGAGGCGCTTGCTGCAGAGGTTCTAATTGTTAACCATCATTTATTCTTTGCAGATTTTATTCTAAAGGATGAAGATATCTCAGAGATACTGCCTGCCGCAGATACAGTAATATTTGATGAGGCTCATCAAATTCCAGATGTTGGCTCAATTTTCTTTGGCGATAATTTTTCAACTATACAAATTTTTAATTTAATTCAAGACATTCAATTATCTTTCAAAAATATTGCTAAAAATCTAGAAGAATTAGATGTTATCTGCAAAAACATTTTGACATCTATAGTTGAGTTAAGGAATTTTCTTGATTCGCGCAATGATCGAATTTCGTATAATAAGGTTCCAAATAAACCGGAATTTACCAATAAATTAGAAGAGGTGATTGATGAAATTGTTAAGTTAAATAACTATATAGATTTACATAAAGATCAAAGCCCAGAAATGATAAAGTTATCTGAAAGAATTAAATCGTTAGTTAGTATTACCCAAATATGGAAAGCGAATGATAGTAATGACTATGTATATTGGTTAGATGTTTTTGCAAAGTCAATTCAGTTTAATATCACTCCTATTAGTATCTCGGATCATTTTAAAAAGCTCCAAGATAAAACTAAGGCTTCATGGATTTTTACTTCTGCAACATTAGCAGTTAATGAGAGTTTTGAGCATTTTCAAACTATGATGGGGCTTGAGGAAGCTTCAACATTGCAGCTTAAAAGTCCATTCAATTACAATGAAAACGCTTGCCTCTATGTTCCGATGGGTATGCCAGAGCCAAATACAGAGATGTTTAACCTAGCCCTAATTAAAAAAGTTTCCCCTTTAATTCTTGCAGCGAAAGGAAGAACATTTATTCTCTCAACAAGCATTAAGTCAATGAATGAAATAACATCTTTTCTTAAAGATGAATTCGAGAAAAAAAATATTAAATTTCCAATATTAACTCAGGGAGCTGCTCCAAAGAACATGTTACTAGATCAATTTAAGTTACATGGTAATGCAATATTAGTGGGGTCATTAAGTTTTTGGGAGGGAATTGATGTACGTGGATCAGCATTGTCATTAGTTATTATTGATAAGCTCCCATTTCAGTCTCCCGGTGACCCTGTCTTCGAATCAAAAATTAATATGCTAAAGGCTAAAGGGGGTAATCCATTTATGAGTTTACAATTGCCTCAGGCAATTATTAGCCTAAAACAGGGAGCTGGACGATTGATCAGAGATGAGTTTGATAAAGGGGTGCTGATGATTTGTGATATGAGGATTATAAATAAGCCTTATGGAAAGAAAATATGGAGGAGTCTACCAGCCTTTAAAAGGACTCGTGATGAGAATGAGGCGATTGATTTTTTAAAAAGATTATAATACACAGATGCAAATATTATCCATAGATACATCAGGGCAAATATTTTCGATTGCGATTCTTAAGCAAGACGCAATTGAGTTGTTGGAGTATCCTGCAAGTAAAATGAATTCGGAAAAAATTCTTCCTGAAATACGAGCTATGATGTCTAGATTATCTATTAATTTTTCTGATATAGATGGAATAGCATTTGGGGCAGGACCAGGTTCTTTTACTGGTGTTCGAATAGCATCCGGTATTGCATATGGCATTGCTTATAGCCTAAAAATTCCAATTGTAGGAGTTAATAATCTTGAAGCTTTAGCTACAGTCCTTAAAAATAAATACTGTATTTCTTGTATAGATGCAAGAATGAAACAAGTTTATCTTGGGGTATACCAATTAAATAATAGATGTATAACTTCAATTAGCCCGCCGGGTCTATATGATCCAGACGCACTCCCAGATATCAATATTCCAGAAGCAACAATTATTGGTTCAGGAGTAGCTGTCTATAAAAATCAATTAGCTAAAAAATACAAGCATATAAATCTTAATTTTATCAATAAAGAATATCCACTGGCTGGTGTTATTGCTAAGTTAGCTTTACCTAGAATGAATAAAAGCTTTGATTTAAGTCAGGCTCAGCCAATTTATATTAGAAATAAGGTTGCTCAAACAATCCTTGAGCGAAACACATAAATATTTCCAAAGCGAAGTCCTTGATTATGGATTATTCGAATATTAAATGTTACGACGCCAGGATAAGTGATCTAAAAGAGATAGTTTTAATTGAAAATAATTCACACTTTTCACCGTGGTCTAAAAAAAGTTTTGAAAAGGCTATTAAAGCAAAAAATATTTTTAAAGTTTTTTTAGAAAAAGAAAGGATAATTGGTTATTACATTGCCTTAATTGCACAAGATCAATGTGAGCTATTTAATATAACTGTTAAAAAGAATAATCAAAATTTAGGAGTAGGAAATTTTATTCTTAAACACTTAATTTCTTTTTGTAAGAGTCATAAAGTTGTTAATATGTTTCTTGAAGTAAGAGCATCAAATTTCACTGCAATAAAGCTTTACGAAAAGAATGGTTTTAATGAGCTAGGTATTAGAGATAATTACTATAAAACCTTACATGGAAGAGAGGATGGTTTATTAATGGGGTGTACGTTTGACTGATAGATTAGAAAATTCCTTGGTTTTAAAAGAGTTAGGATTCAATTCCATATGGCTTTTAAAAAAATCTAAAGAAGAGAAATATATATACTTTGCGTATACTTTAAATTTGAATGACTGCATTATTTTGTTTGTTGCTAACGCAAATATTAATTCGAAGGTTGAAGGGGAGTCCTTATTTAAGAATATTGCATTATATCTTCAAACCCAATCAACGAGTCAATCATTAGAGCTCTCATTAAGTCTTGACGACATTAAAATTAAAGAGATTATTGAGTCATCTAAATGTGAACATCTTTTTTTACTTTCTAATAAGTTAGATTTTTTAGGGGAAGAATACCAATTAGCAAATGAAAATAAAGTATCCTTATCAGTATCGCTTAGTAAAATGATTGAAAATCCTGAGTCAAAACAAGAGTTATGGCATGATATTCAGAAGTTATTAAATAGAGTTAATGGAAAATAAATAATTTAATATGAAAGCATCTAATTTTTACATTTCAACCCTTAAAGAGGCCCCTGCTGAGGCAGAGCTAATTAGTCATCAATTAATGATTAGAGCTGGTCTTGTTAAAAGACTAGGCTCAGGACTCTATAGCTGGATGCCGATGGGATTGAGGGTGCTTAAAAAGATAGAATTAATTATTCGTGAAGAGATGAATAAAGTAGGTGCTATTGAATTATTAATGCCAGCAATTCAACCATCTGAATTATGGAAAGAGACTGAGCGGT
The DNA here is from genome assembly GCA_029244935.1 of Methylophilaceae bacterium. Classification (GTDB taxonomy): domain Bacteria; phylum Pseudomonadota; class Gammaproteobacteria; order Burkholderiales; family Methylophilaceae; genus BACL14. Next base: position 58,866 of record JAQWQF010000028.1, read on the forward strand.
GGGATGTCTTTGGCCCACAGATGTTAAAAATTAATGATAGGCATGATCGATCTTTTTGTTTTGGACCTACTCATGAAGAGGTAATCACTGATATTGTTCGAAATGAAATCAATAGCTATAAACAACTTCCAATTAATTTTTACCAGATACAAACAAAATTTCGAGATGAGATTCGTCCAAGGTTTGGTGTAATGAGAGCTAGAGAGTTTTTGATGAAGGACTCATATTCTTTTCATTCAGATATTTCATCTCTAAAAGATACCTATGAAAAAATGTACAAAACCTATACGACAATTTTTGAAAGAATTGGATTAAAATTTAGAGCAGTTCAGGCAGATAACGGAGCAATTGGAGGCGATGGGTCTCATGAATTTCATGTTCTAGCAGATTCGGGGGAGGATGAAATTGTTTATGATGAGGAAAGTGAATTTGCAGCAAATATTGAGGTTGCAAAGAACCACCCAGATAAAAGTAAATTTAAGACATGCCGAGGAATTGAGATTGGGCATATATTTCAGCTTGGGAAAAAATATTCTGAGGCAATGAAAGCAGAATTTCTTGATGAGCAAGGCCAATCTAAACCTATGCTGATGGGCTGTTATGGTATTGGAGTTTCAAGAATAGTTGCTGCAGCAATTGAACAGAAAAATGATGAAAAGGGGATTATTTTTCCTTCATCAATTGCCCCTTTTAGAATTGTACTGACACCTATTGGTTATGATAAGAGTGACTCGGTTAATAAAGCAACAAATGATATTTACATTCATTTGATTGAGAGTGGATTCGATGTTTTGCTTGATGATCGAGGATTGCGACCAGGAGTAATGTTTAGTGAATCAGAATTACTAGGAATTCCTCATAGAATAACTGTTAGTGAAAAGACGCTAGCAGAAGAGAAGCTAGAATATAAGCACAGATCTAGTGCTGAATCTGAGTATCTCTCTTTAAATTCAATTATTAATAAATTAAAATAATGCTAGCTTAAAACTTTGAAAGCGTAGTAGGTTCCATATTCACCTTCAGAATCAATATACAAGAAATAATAACCATTAAGAGTGTAACCTAATCCATTAAAGTGATTCTTTGATCTTATTTTTAAATTACCAGGCAATTTACTTTGTCCTTTATAATTTCCTTTCACGTCATAGATTAAGAATCGCTTATGATCAACATCCAATAAAATAAATTCTTCTTCTGCAATACCTGTAAAAGCTATAAAGCTGTCTGCAACATCATGGTGCTCTACTTTTGGTGTTTTAAAATCTAATTTAATATCATTTAGTAACTGGTAATTTTCTGCACTAATAGCAAAAACAGAGTTTGTTCTTTCTTGTTTTGCATAATAAATATTATTTTTAGGGTCATACGAGGGCATTGTTGAAGCACTTCCAAATGCAGGAGAAGAATTTGCAATAGTATCTGATTTCCCTGTTAATAATCCTTCCTCATCTAATGATAGAGAAAAAATTCCTGTCATAGGTGCAAATCCTGCTGCGCTAGATATATTATAAGTAATAGTTTCCAGCATTGATGACCTTTCGTTGAAGTAGATAGAGCGGTTATCAAACCCTGCGCGCGTTGATTCTATATATTTACCGTTTTCATCAAAGGTATGTATTAATGATTTTGAAATAGGAGCCTCATAAGCGGACCCCATTGGTGCTAATCCACCATCTGCAACGTAATATTTTTTTTCAACAGGAATATATGCGACAGTTTGCGGCATTGAAGTTGGTGGTTTTACTAATTTAATTTTGAATGCAAGTTCTGCATCTTCAATAATCTTAGCATTTAAGGAGTAATTGAATAATAAGGCTGGTATGAGCCCGTAAATAATTTTTCTTATTGTCATATGATTAATTCTTTAATTAAATTGATTGTATTCGATGGACAATCTTATTCTATTTTTTGTTCAATAAACATGGCATCACCATAACTAAAAAAACGATACCTGCTTAATATAGCATGTTGGTAGATTTCTTTTGTGAATTCATAGCCTGAAAATGCAGACACTAACATCAGAAGAGTGCTCTTTGGTAAATGAAAGTTAGTAAATAACGCGTCTACAACATTAAATTTGTAACCTGGCTTAATAAAAATTTTGGTTTCTTGTTTGCCTGTTTGTATAGTATTTAAATTAAATGCACTTTCTAGAGCTCTTAAAACAGTAGTCCCAATGGCAATAACTCGACCTCCCTTTTTTTTTGTCATTTCAATAAGATCTCTAGTGTTCTCATCAATTGAGTAGAACTCTTTATGCATTATATGATTATCTATATTATCAACCTTTACTGGCTGAAAAGTACCAGACCCTACATGGAGGGTTATAAATGTAAAATTTATATTTTTAATTTTTAATTTATCCATATCCTCCATTGAAAAATGTAATCCTGCAGTTGGTGCAGCAACAGCACCTAATTCTTTAGCATATATTGTTTGATAACGATCCTCGTCACTAAGCTTATCTTCTCTATCAATATAGGGAGGGAGAGGAACGTGCCCAAGACTTTCTAAAACCTCGTAAAAAGACCCATTATTTAATTTTATTTTGTATAGATTATCTTCACGACCATAAATATTGACATTATGCTTATCTGATAATTGAATAGTATTTTTTTCTGAAATCTTTTTTGAGGAACGAATCATAGCTAATGCATTTTTAGCATCAATAATTCGTTCTACTAGAATCTCAATTTTACCCCCCGTTTCTTTCTTACCAAATAATCTTGCCTTTAACACTTTTGTATCATTAAACACAACAAGGTCTTCAGTATTGATTAGGTCAAATAAATTTACGAATTGAGCGTCATATATTTTCTTCAATAAAGGATTTGCAATTAATAACTTACTTTTCCCTCTTTTTTCTGTAGGAAACTGCGCAATTAACTCAGCGGGTAATTCATAATTAAAATCATCAATTCTCATTCTGTCCTTTGATTGCTATAATGTCGGCTCTTAAAAGCCGGGATGGCGGAACTGGTAGACGCACGGGATTCAAAATCCCGCGCTGGTAACAGCGTGCGAGTTCGATTCTCGCTCCCGGCACCATTTATATTTAATAGCGCGATTATATATGATTGAACATAAACTCATAGACAAAGAGTTACATCAAATTATAGTTAGGCCAAATCCTTCAATGCCATGGCCTCAATTAAAAAAGATATACTCAATATTTGCTTGTTTCATTTTAATTATTGCAATCATCCTCAGCACTATTAATTTATATTTGGCAATTCCATTTTATGGCGTCGAAGTTATTTTTTTAGGATATGCTCTTTATATAAGCTCCCTAAGAAGTACTTATTATGAAGAAGTTAAAATCAGTCGATTTGATATTGAAGTTTCATTTGTTAAACGTAAGGAAAAATTAAAATTCAAATATGTAAGGCAGTGGACAAATTTTCAATACACAAGTCAAACTAGAACGCAACCATCTACAATCTCTATTGGCTCAGAAAATAAAAAAATTTATATAGGTCAAAAGGTTAACGAAAGTGATAGAAAAAAATTAGCAAAATTATTTAAAACTATCTCTTAAAACACTTGTCCACTTGTTACAAAGTTGTTACATTAGCAATGTAAAGAAATTGAATTTTTTTGATCCAGCTGTTAAAATCCTAAAAAAATTTTTTCATAGCACAATACAAATTTAATGAAAGGTAACTCAAAATTGAAATCAAGTTTCCACAAAATTATATTAGCACTGCTTCTTACTCCATTCTCTGCAATAGCAGAGTGGGGATTAAATATGACGCAGGGAGTTACACCAATCAGCCAAGAAATTTACAACATGCATATGGTTACATTATGGGTTGTAACTGTTATTGGTATAGTAGTTTTTTCAATAATGTTTTGGTCAATTTTTCATCATAGAAAATCAAAAGGCGCAAAAGCAGCAAAATTTTCTCACAGCACCACGGTTGAAATTATTTGGACGATTATTCCACTGGCAATTATTATTGCCCTAGCAATTCCTGCTACAAAACTGTTAATAAAAATGGATGATACATCTGAGGCTAAAATAACTGTAAAGGCAACTGGAATTCAGTGGAAATGGAAGTATGACTATCTTGACGAAGACTTAACTATATACAGTTCACTTGACGAAAAGAGTGCTGAAGTCAGTCAGCGAAATTCTGGGATAGATCCTATGCAGTCAGTAAACTACTTACGTGATGTTGATGAGCCTATTGTGTTACCAATAAATACTAAAATTCGAATTCTGACTACAGCTGCTGATGTAATTCATGCTTGGTGGGTCCCAGATCTTGGGTGGAAAAGAGATGCCATTCCTGGTTTTATTAATGACAACTGGGCGATAATTGAGAAAGCTGGAGTTTACCGAGGCCAATGTGCCGAGATTTGTGGGTCAGGACATGGTTATATGCCTATTGTAGTTAAAGCAGTAACGATGGATGAATATACTGCATGGGTAAGTGAGAAGAAAATAGAGCAAGAAGCGAAAAATAATACAAAGGACATGGTCTTGACAATGGAAGAGCATATGACAAAAGGTGAGAGTGTATATAAAGCTCAATGCATAGCCTGTCACCAGGCAAATGGAGAAGGTGTAAAGGGAGTTTTCCCTTCCATCGCTGGTAGCTCTGTGGCTATTGAGGCAGATAATAGACTTAGACACATTCAACAGATAATTTATGGAAAAGGGTTGATGCCCGCTTTTGGCGAACAATTATCTGATGTTGATATTGCATCAGTTGTAACTTTTACAAGAAACTCTTGGGGAAATAATACTGGAGATATTGTTCAAGCTAAAGAAGTGTCTGAGGCAAGAAGTAAACCAAATGTTATTACTGCTGGCGATAGTAAAAAAGAAAAAATTGCTAAAAGTAAAATCGACGAACTTGCACGGGCTAGATAAAATATTAATTTAATTTTGGGAATAAAATTATGAGTACACTTGCACATGACGATCATCACGATCATAAGCCAACAGGTTTAAAAAGATGGTTTTTCTCTACTAATCATAAAGATATTGGGACGCTTTATTTAATTTTTGCGTTGGTTATGTTCTTTGTAGGTGGCTCTATGGCGATGATTATCCGTGCTGAGTTATTTCAGCCTGGGCTTCAATTCGTTGACCCACAATTTTACAATTCAATGGTAACTGTTCACGCTTTAATTATGATTTTTGGAGCCGTAATGCCGGCAGGAGTTGGTCTCGCTAACTGGATGATTCCGTTAATGGTTGGGGCACCTGATATGGCTTTACCAAGGATGAATAATATGAGTTTTTGGATTTTGCCGTTTGCATTTGCGCTTTTGATTAGTACTCTATTTATGGAGGGCGGAGGTCCGGCTGGTGGTTGGACGATGTATCCACCACTGGTATTACAGACTGGAAATGCTTTTCCATTCTTAATTTTTGCTATTCATTTCTTAGGTGTTTCATCAATTATGGGAGCTATTAATATTATAGCTACTGTATTCAACATGCGTGCTCCTGGTATGACCTTAATGAAAATGCCATTATTTGTATGGACATGGGTGATAACCTCGTTCTTGCTTATCGCTTCTCTTCCTGTTTTAGCAGGCGGTGTAACAATGCTCTTAACTGATAAATATTTTGGTACTAGCTTCTTTGATGCTGCAGGTGGTGGGGATCCAGTGTTATTCCAGCATATATTTTGGTTCTTTGGCCATCCAGAAGTTTATATTTTAGCTCTACCTGCATTTGGTATTGTGTCACAAGTGATTCCTGCGTTTGCTAGAAAACCTCTTTTTGGTTACGCATCTATGGTTTACGCTACAGCTTCAATTGCCATACTTTCATTTTTTGTGTGGGCACATCATATGTTTACGGTAGGCCTACCAATTAAGGGTGAACTGTTCTTTATGTATGCAACTATGTTGATTGCTGTTCCAACCGGCGTTAAAGTATTTAATTGGATTGCAACAATGTGGAAAGGAGCTATGACATTCGAAACACCTATGTTGTTTTCAATTGCATTTGTTATTTTATTCACGATTGGCGGATTTTCTGGTCTGATGCTTGGAATTACACCAGTTGATTTTCAATATCATGACACTTACTTTGTAGTTGCCCATTTCCATTATGTATTACTAACAGGAGCTATTTTTGCTCTTATGTCAGCAGTCTATTATTGGCTGCCTAAATGGACTGGTTATATGTATGATGAGCGTCTTGGAAAAATCCATTTTTGGTTATCACTGATTTCATCAAATGTATTGTTCTTCCCTCAGCATTTCCTGGGATTAGCAGGTATGCCAAGAAGAATTCCAGATTACAATATTCAATTTGCCGACTTCAATGCGATTTCTAGTATCGGTGGTTTCGCTTATGGTATAACCCAACTATTGTTTGTATATATTGTTATTAAATGTGCTTTAGGTGGTAAGAAAGCAAAACCTCGTGTTTGGGAAGGTGCTAAGGGTCTTGAATGGACAGTTCCATCTCCTGCACCGTTTCATACTTTTGAAACACCACCCAAGCTAACTAAGGAGATGCTAGAGCATTAATGCTCAAATGGCTCTAGAATGAATAACGATGATATTAGTAAAAAGAATCGAAAACTTGCTTTTTTATTAGCCATAATTGCAATTTCTTTTTATCTAGTTTTTGTGCTGATGCATAGTTTTTAGTGAGAAATATGCAGAGAGGAGTTAAAAAAACGACATTAAAATTATTTTTGTTTGCTATCTTAATGTTTGGTTTTGGTTATGCCATGGTTCCTTTGTATGATGTTTTTTGTGATATTACTGGTATCAATGGTAAAACATCCCGTGTTGTAGAAAATAAGAATCAAAGTAATGTTGTATCTGATCGGTGGGTTAAAGTTAAATTTGATGCAAATATAAATGGTAATTTACCTTGGCGATTGAAGCCACAAGTTAGGAATATGAAGGTTCAGCCAGGTAAATTTTATGAAGCGACATATATAGTTGAGAATATTTTGGATGTAGATATAGTCGGACAGGCTATCCCAAGCGTTTCACCACAAATAGCATCACTATATTTTAAAAAGTCTGAATGCTTTTGTTTTGTAAATCAATTATTAAAAGGTTATGAAACAAAAGAGATGGTAGTAAGGTTTGAAGTAGATAAGGAATTACCTGATGATGTGACATCATTAACCCTTTCATACACATTTTTTAGGGCAAAAGCAGGGAATTCATAACAAGATAACTTTTTGATAGGAATTAAAATTATGGCAAGTCAAGAAATTTACTACGTACCGGATGGCAGCAAATGGCCTATCGTCGGAACTCTCTCATTATTCATAACCTTTATGGGTGGGGCAATGATGTTTAATAATGCACCGGGGGGGTTATATGTTCTTATTCTTGGATTAGCAACATTAGTTTATATGTTTGCAGGTTGGTTTGCAGACGTAATTAGTGAGAGTTTAGCTGGAAAATATAGTAAGCAAGTAGATGTGAGCTTCAGAATGGGTATGGGTTGGTTTATATTGTCAGAAGTTATGTTCTTTGCCGCTTTTTTTGGCGCCCTTTATTATGCTAGAGCATTTTCAATTCCATGGCTAGGTGGCGAGGGTCAAGGCCTTCATAATGGAACTCATGAGTTTTTATGGCCAGCATTCCAAGCTATGTGGCCGATGAATGTTATGCCTGATCCATCTAATTATACCCAATATAAAGATACAATTCCTGCATTCGGTATTCCTGCAGTCAATACAGCCTTACTACTTACAAGTGGAGTAACTTGTACTTTCGCTCATTGGGCATTAAAAAAAGAACAGCGTAAAGCTTTATGCTTGTGGCTAGCTGCAACCGTTTTGCTTGGTATTATTTTTGTTGGTTTTCAAGCCCAAGAATACGTTCATGCTTATAATGATTTGGATTTAACATTAAACAGCGGTATTTATGGGTCAACCTTTTTTATGCTAACCGGTTTTCATGGTTTTCATGTGACAATGGGCGCTCTAATGTTAGCTGTTATTTTATTTAGAAGTCTTAAAGGACATTTTTCTAAAAAAGATCACTTTGCATTTGAGGCTGTTGCCTGGTATTGGCATTTTGTTGATGTAGTTTGGTTAGGATTATTTATATTTGTCTACTGGGTTTAAATTAACAAAAAAACCACCTAAGGGTGGTTTTTTTATATAAAGTTTGGAGTAATCCAGCCCATCGAGTAACCAAAGAATAATAAGATAAAAAGAAAGACGGAAAGAATTACTCTTAGAGTTAAAGATCTCGCAAGTCTCGTAGATTCATCCTTATCTTTAATAAGGAAATGAAGACCTCCGGTAAGAGAAATTAAAATAATTATCAAGATAAAAATAACTAAAAACTTAAAAGCAGAAACTATGTCCATAATAATGAGCTCTATATAAGGTAAAAAATTGAATCTAAATAAATACCAGTTTAACTTTAAATTGATTCCAACTGCAGTTTTTTTAATCTTTTTTATAGCCTTTATTAGTTTAGGATTTTGGCAGTTAGAGAGGGCAGAAGAAAAAGAAATATTAAATGATGCATATTCATTACGTCAGTCAGATGGATCAATTAATTTAAATATCTTAGATAATTTGAGTGATAGCTCAAATTTATTATGGAAAAAAGCTGTGCTAAAGGGAGTATTTAAAAATGAACAAAATATTATCCTTGATAATCAAATTTATAAAGGAAAGGCTGGTTTTAATATTATTACTCCATTTAAAATTGAAGGGAGTGATTTGACTGTTTTAGTTAATCGTGGATGGCATAGGAATCTTAATTTACGATCATTAATACCAGATATAAAATCAATACCAGATCAAATTGAAATAAAGGGAAATATTGTTAAATTTCCAGTAAGCGGTATATCCTTGGGTGAAAAAAAACATGAGGTAATTAATTCTAATATAAGTAGGGTCCAGGGAATTGATACAGAGAATTTCAATAATTTTTATTCCTCAAACTTTCTACCATACATGATTTATCTAGAACCACTTTTGGATCGTGATTATGAATCTAATTTTAAATTACCTGCTCCTGGATCAGATAAAAATTATGGATATTCGTTTCAGTGGTTTGCTTTTGCATTAACATTGCTAATTATATTTTTTCGATTAGGGATAAAAATTCATGATGATAAATAAACAATTCAAACCAAGATTGGCACTTATTGGTATTGCCTTAACGTTTTTTATACCGATATTTGTGTCTTGGTATCTAGTATTTTTTTCTGACTACAAGGAGAGTATAAAAACTGTTAATAATGGCGAGCTTATTTCTCCTATAGTTAATCTGGGCGAGATAAATATGTTATCTTTTACTGATGATAAGGTATATAACCAAGAAAGAAAATGGATTTTAGTTTTTTTGGTTAATGAGGAATGTAATGAACTTTGCCAAGAAAATCTTTATCAGATTAGGCAAATTAGGTTAGCTATTGGCAGAGATCAGGATAAGTTAGAGCGTCTGATTATATCAAGTACTAAATTAGATTGGACTTCATACAGAAAAGATTTTCCAGGCCAAAAATTTATTGATGATTCAATGAGCAACTTCGATAAAATTATAAATACATTCACATCTAATCAAGAATTAAAAAGAAATTCAATTTATCTGATTGATCCCTATGGAAATTTAATGATGCAATATAAAAAAGGAACTAAGCCAAATGGCATTATTAAGGATATTGAGAGACTAATTAAGAATGCGCGTTAGCTTTTTTTAGTAAAATTTCTAAATCCTGATTAAATTCTGGAAAATTTATTTCCCCAATTATAGTGTTAATAATTTTTCCTTTGTGATCTATTAGTATAGATGTGGGAGTTAGTTTAATATCCTTGAAATTATCCATAATTTTTTTTTCAACATCAAGAACTACAGGAAAGGGAAGATCTTCAGTTTTTGCAAAACTAAGAACGCGACTGGGTGGATCATAGAACATTGCTACTGCGATAACTTCAAAGTTTTGGTTTTTATAGTTATTATAAGTATTAATTAATCCCGGCATTTCATTTATGCAGCCGGGACAATCAGTAGCCCAAAAATTAATAAGATATACCTTCCCTCGAAGTTCATAGGTTGATATGTTTTTACCTTTAATCGTGATCATATTTATATCATTTATATTATTTTTTATTAGACTTAATGAAACAATTCCAATTAAAGTGAGTCCGACTATTATTGGTACAATTTTTCTTATCATTTTTAGAGTAACCTGCCTTAGGGCTGTATAATTATTGGTAAATTTTACATCATTTTTTTGAAAGTTAATGCATGATTCATTTCAAACGTTTATTGCTTATCTCAACATTCCTAACGTTATGTGTGGTTGTTTTTGGCGCCTATGTTCGTTTAACTGATGCAGGTCTGGGCTGTCCTGATTGGCCCGGCTGCTTTGGAACATTAACTGTGCCACAAAGTGAGCAAGCAATTGCTCAGGCAAATGCTGTATATCCGGATAGTGTTGTCGAAACAGGAAAAGCCTGGCGTGAAATGATCCATCGCTATTTAGCGGGTACATTGGGTTTATTAATAGCCGCAATTTCTATTTTAGCTATTAAGAATCGACAAGTAATTAATGTGTCTTTAGCTCTTCCATTATTATTAGTTGCCCTAGTAATATTTCAGTCTGCTCTTGGAATGTGGACCGTTACCGAATTGTTGAAGCCAATTATTGTTAGTTTGCATTTAATTGGTGGCATGTCAATTTTAGGATTACTAACATTCATTACTCATCGTCACTTCGGAACTCCAGCGATAATGGTTAGGAGTAATTTAGCATTCATTGCAAGGTTTGCAATATTGTTATTGTTTATTCAGATTTTCTTAGGTGGCTGGACCAGCACTAATTATGCAGCATTAGCATGTACAGATTTCCCGACATGCCACGGATCCTTAGTTCCTGATATGGACTTTAGAAATGGGTTTTCTCTTTTAAGAGATTTGGGTCTAACTTCCGAAGGATACAGTCTTTCAATTCAAGCTCTACATGCAATTCAATGGACTCACAGAGTTGGAGCAGTTATTCTTGTGACTTATTTATTATTTTTTACATATATGATATCTAAACATGGAGGTCTTCGATTCTACCGGAACCTTTTAATTCTTGTATTAGCATTTCAATTTATTATTGGCGTAGCTAATTTATTACTTTATTTACCAATTGCTTTAGCTACAATGCATAACCTAGGAGCGGCGTTATTAGTTATAATACTCGTGATTATTAATTCAAGATTAAGAAAATATGAGTAAAGCAGTCGTACAAAAAAATTACAATTCATATGATAGTTTAAAAAGCTTTTTCGCTTTATGTAAGCCAAGAGTTACTGCACTTATTGTCTTCACTGCGATAATTGGGATGTTTTTAGCTACCCCAGGAATGGTGCCAATAGAAATATTGCTTGCTGCGAGTATTGGTATTGGATTTGTTTCTGGTGCAGCAGCAGCATTTAATTGTTTAATAGAGGAAAAGATTGATGCGGCTATGGCTAGAACAAGAGGGCGCCCACTCCCAGCTGGAAAAGTATCTCAAAAAGAAACTTTAGTGTTCTCATCAGTTCTTGGGGGATTGGGTTTATTAATTTTATTCTATTTTGTAAATTTCTTAACAATGTGGCTTACACTAGCAACTTTTTTTGCATATGCTGTTATTTATACAATATTCCTAAAACCCGCCACCCCTATGAATATTGTCATTGGAGGAGCCTCAGGGGCAATGCCGCCTGTATTAGGATGGGCAGCTGTGAATAACTCAGTTTCGCCAGAAGCATTAATATTATTTTTAATTATTTTTTGTTGGACGCCACCTCATTTTTGGGTATTGGCATTATATAGGCGGGAAGAATATGCTAAAGTTGACATGCCAATGTTGCCTGTAAGCCATGGTGAGAAGTTTACTTTACTGCACATTCTTTTGTATACAATAATATTAATTATTGTGACACTTATGCCGTTTAGTGTTGGTATGACTGGATTGATCTACCTTGTCATTGCTACTGTTTTGAATGCATATTTTTTGTATTATGTTGTGATGTTATATAGAAATTATTCTGATAAACTATCGATGAAAATTTTTAGGTATTCAATATGGTATTTAGGATTAATTTTCTCAGCATTTTTAATAGACCATTATTTTAAGTATCAATTTATATAATATTTTAAGGTTAAGGAAATAAATATGAGCAAAAGAACTGAATTAAGAAGTCTTTTAGAGACTGTTGGTGTTGTGATTGGTAGTATTGTTGGCGCAATTGTTCTAATTGTATTTGCAACTACTAAATATGAGCCTAGTGAACCTGCAAATTCGACGGTTGTAGAGGCAAAACCTAGTTCAGAGAATGTAATGCCAGTAGCAGATGTTAAGGTTGCAAAAGATTCAACATCAGATACGAAGGCTTCTATTTCTGGTGAAAAAATTGCAACGGCTAATTGTGCCATGTGTCATGCTAGTGGCTTAATGAATGCACCTAAAATTGGTGATGCAGGACAATGGGGACCAAGAATTGCTCAGGGGAAAGATATGCTTATAAGTAATGCCATTAATGGAATTAGGACGATGCCTGCTAAAGGTGGAAATGCTTCCCTTACTGATGAAGAGGTTGCAGCAGCAGTAATCTTTATGGCTAATGCATCTGGAGGCAGCCTTTAATAGATAAATGGCAACCTATGTAATTGGTGATATACAGGGTTGTTTTTATTCATTTAAAAGCCTATTAGAAAAAATAAATTTTAATAGTAATGCGGATGAGCTCTGGCTTGTTGGAGATATAATTAATCGAGGTCTAGGCTCTCTTCAAACTTTAGACTGGTGTTATCAAAATCGAGACAATTTAAATATTGTTCTTGGTAATCATGATTTATATTTTCTTTCTGCTGCATTTAATCAAAGAAAGTTATCATCAACAGACACTCTTCAACCAATCTTAGCATCAGAAAATCTTAATAAGTATGTTGACTGGATGCTTTCATGGTCATTAATCCATAAGCATAAAGGTTTCCTAATGGTGCATGCAGGGTTAATGCCTGATTGGTCAACTGAAGATGCGCTAGATTTAGCAAAAGATTTGATGGTATCCTTACGCGAAAATCCTTATGACTTTTTTAAAAGTATGTATGGAGATAAGCCTGATAAATGGTCATTAGAATATAATAGAGAAGATAAACAAAGAGTAGCAATTAATGCAATGACTCGGCTTAGATGTATAAATAAGGATAATGCTATTGATTTTACATACAAATCAGACTTGAATAATCTTCCTAGTACTTTAAATCCTTGGTTTGACGTTAAAACTAAAAAGATTAGAAGCGAATTTATTATTTCGGGACATTGGTCTGCTATTGGCATTCAAAAGCACAACCATGGGATAACACTTGATACTGGATGCGTTTGGGGAGGAAAATTATCAGCCTACTGTATTGAATCTAAATCTATTAAATCAGTTAGTTCCGACAGCAGAGATTTATCCTAGTTTTTCTCCAAAATAACTTTCAATAGCATTTATTGAAGGTGTATGATTCTGGCCTCCTTGCGACTCTATTTTAAATCCTCCCATAATAGAGGCTAGCCAACCTGTTTTTTCCCAACTTAATTTATTAACAATTCCATATATCAGGCCAGAGCGATAAGCATCCCCGCATCCTGTTGGATCAATTATATTTGCAGCATAGAAAGGATCAATTTTTATAATTTTATTGTCTGTATATATTAATGAGCCTTCATTACCTTTAGTGATTATTAATGCAGTAACTTTTTTAGAAATATTTTCAATGCTAAGATTAGTAGTTTTAGATAGGACTTGAGCTTCATAGTCATTAACAGCTATGTAAGAAGCTTGCTCAATAAAGGTTAATAATTCTTCCTGATTAAACATGGGCAAACCTTGTCCTGGGTCAAATAGAATTGGGATATTTGCTTTATAGCACTCATTAGAATGATTAATCATGCCATCTTTTCCATCTGGCGCAATAACTGCGAGACTTATGTTTTCTGAGATTGTTGAGACAGTATTTTTATGGGACTGAGTCATTGCACCTGGATGAAATGCAGTAATTTGATTATCATCAAGATCAGTAGTTATGAATGCCTGAGCCGTATGTGTTTCTGGAATAATTCTTATATAGTCCTGCATAATTTCTAATTTACTTAGCCTGTCAGAATATAGAGTAAAGTCATCGCCAACAGTAGCCATTATAATTGGCGAGCTATTTAGTAATCTTAAGTTGTATGCAATATTCCCTGCTGTACCACCAAAATTTTTCTTTAGTTCAGGAACATAAAAAGATACGCTTAATTTATGAATTTGATCAGGAAGAATATGATCTTTAAAATAATCCTCAAATACCATGATTGTGTCGTATGCAATTGATCCACATATTAAAATATTATTCATAATGGTTTTACTACTACTAATATAACGATTAAAATTAAAAGTATTACTGGGAATTCATTGAACCACCTAAAATATATATGACTGCATTTATTTTTTTTTAACTTAAAGTTTATAAGATGTTTTAAACATATAAAATGATAAAAAATAAGCAGGATTACGCATAATAATTTAAGATTTAACCAAAGCCCTGAGTAGTTATAGTCTAACCAAAGCCAAACACCAAAAATAATAGTTAATATTGCTCCTGGAGTCATAATTCCATAAAATAACTTCCGCTCCATAATTACAAAGCGATCATGGCTAATTTTATCTGTTGTCATTGCATGATAAACAAAAAGTCGCGGCAAATAAAAAAGACCTGCGAACCATGTAACCATAAAAATTATATGAAGGGATTTTATCCAAAGCATGAACTTATTCTCAAAATTTTAATCATTTATGTATATGACAAAATTTTCTCATAATTCACTCAATAACCCTAATAGAATTGACGTTGTATGGCATCATCCAACATGCTATGATTTTGTTATTCTATATTTCGAAGTCTAATGAACGCTCCTTTATCTCCTGATATCTTAAAAGCTCAGCCTCAGTTCTCAAGTCGCCTTAGAGAAATTCCATATAATTACACCTCATTTTCGGATAAAGAAATTGTATTACGTTTCCTTGGGGAGGAAATTTGGTTAATTATTGATGAGCTAAGGGAAAAAAGGAAAACAGGGCGTTCTGCAAGAATGCTCTTCGAGGTTCTAGGAGATTTATGGGTCGTATCAAGAAATCCATATCTACAGGATGACCTAATTGAAAATTCAAAGCGATTTAAGCAACTAGTAGAAGCAATGAGACATCGAATCAAGTCCATTGAAGATAGAAGCTTTGGTAATATTAAAGTAGCACAGCTGACTACTGCTGCTCTTGCAGCCATTTTGAAATTTGAATCTGATTTTAAAAATGCAAAAAAACTTAGAAAAAAAGTTTTATCAAAATTAAAGCGATATACCAAAAAACATAATATTCAATTTGATGGATTGGCAAGAGTGTCACATGTTACCGATGCTACTGATTGGAGAGTTGAGCTTCCTTTCGTTGTGATAAACCCTGATAAAGAGTCAGAAATCTCTAATATTGTTAAGGCCTGTATCGACCTTGAATTAACTATTATCCCTCGAGGAGGAGGCACAGGCTATACAGGCGGGGCAATTCCTTTAATACCAATGACTGCTGTAATTAATACAGAAAAACTTAATGAGATTAGTGATATTGAATTTAAAAGTTTGCCTGGATTATCTGGATCTGTCCCTACAATTCGATGTGAGGTAGGGGTGGTTACAAGAACAGCTATGAATTTAGCGTCTGAAGCGGGCCTTGAGTTTGCAACAGACCCAACATCGGCGGATGCATCATGTATTGGAGGTAATGTCGCCATGAATGCAGGAGGTAAGAAAGCGGTTCTTTGGGGAACAGCGTTAGATAATTTAGCATCTTGGAAAATGGTTGATCCAAATGGTGATTGGGTAGAAATTGAGAGATTGAATCATAATTTATCAAAAATTCATGATGTAGATTTAGCTCGATTTAAAATTACTAAGTTTGATAAGAATGGAGTTATCCCAAATGACGACCCAGAAATTTTAGAAATACCAGGGAAAAATTTCAGAAAAATAGGCTTAGGTAAGGATGTGACAGATAAATTCCTGAGCGGACTTCCTGGTATTCAAAAAGAAGGTTGTGATGGACTTATTACATCGGCAACATTTATTCTGCATAAAATGCCTCAACATGTAAGAACTGTCTGCCTTGAATTTTTTGGCAATGTGTCATCAGCAGTTCCTGGTATTGTAGAAATTAAGGATTATTTAGATAGCTTCGACAATGTATTACTGGCAGGTCTAGAACATTTAGATGAGCGATACATTAAAGCTGTTGGTTATAGTACTAAGGCAGCAAGATCAATGCGGCCAAAAATGATTCTAATTGCAGACATAGCAAGTGATAGCGAAGATTTAGTTGGAATTGCTGCCTCAAAAGTTGTTCAGATAGCAAACTCAAAAGATGGCGAAGGCTTTATTGCAGTATCAGCTGAGGCAAGGAAACGTTTTTGGCTTGATAGAGCAAGAACAGCGGCTATTGCTAAACATACCAATGCTTTTAAGATTAATGAAGATGTTGTAATTCCGCTTCCAAAATTGGGTGATTACTCAAATGGTATTGATCGTATAAATATAGAGCTATCAATATCAAATAAATTAAAAATTGCTCAAGAAATTCAGCGATATCTAACTGAAGATTTAATAAGCTTAAATAATCTAGATATTGATAAAGATTTACTTGATAATAAAAAGCAGCTTAGCATATCTCTTATTGAGCGGGTGATTAGCAAGTGGGAGCAGTACCTTACAAAAATGGACTACTCAATCGGTGAGTTCATTGATTTACCTGATTTTCAAGGAAATTATAAGAATTTATTTGAAGCCATTCAGTCTCGTGAACTTATCATTTCTTTTAAAAAAGAAATCAAAATACCATTAATTGAAATTTTTTCTGGCAGAGAGTACGAGCTTATCCTTAAAAGAATTGATGATATCCATCAAAGTATATTGAAATCGAGAGTATTTATTGCTCTACATATGCATGCAGGAGATGGTAATATTCATACAAATATCCCAGTTAATTCAGATAGTTATGAAATGTTGCAAGAAGCACAGAGAGCTGTTGTAAGGGTAATGACCTTAGCAAAAAATCTAGATGGAGTAATTTCCGGGGAGCATGGAATTGGTATAACTAAAATGGAGTTCCTTGACGAATCTACTATAAATAAATTTGCAGATTATAAATCTAAGGTTGATCCAAATGGCCACTTCAATAAAGGTAAGCTTTTACATGGCTCTGGCCTTCATAATGCATATACACCAAGTTTTGGTCTCCTAGAGCAAGAGTCAATTATTATGGAGGAGTCGGCGATAGGAGAAATTGCTGATTCAATAAGTGATTGTATGCGATGTGGAAAATGTAAGCCAGATTGCTCTACACATGTCCCTAATGCAAATCTACTTTATAGCCCTAGAAATAAAATTCTTGCAACATCATTGCTCATTGAGGCATTTTTATATGAAGAGCAAACAAGAAGAGGTATATCTCTAAAGCATTTTGATGAGTTTAATGATGTAGCAGACCATTGTACAGTTTGTCATAAATGCTTAAATCCATGCCCAGTCAACATAGATTATGGAGATGTTTCTATTGCAATGAGGAATTTTCTAAGAGAGCAGGGCAAGAAACATTTTAATGCCGGCACATCTCTTGCAATGACTTATTTGAATCTAAAGGATCCTGCAACAATTAAATTAATGCGAAAGATGATGGTTGATGTTGGGTATAAATTCCAAAGAATTGGCTATAGCTTTTTTAAAAAAATTAAAGCAATTGACTATTTTAAAAAATCACCCCCTACAACAGTTGGTAAGCCATCTGTTGTTTCACAGGTTATTCATTTTATGAATAGACCAATGCCAAAAAATATGCCTACTCGGACCTCTAGAGGTTTATTGGGAATTGAGGACGATAAAATCGTACCGGTGATTAGAAATGCGAACAAAATTGATGAAAGTTCTGATGCAGTTTTCTATTTTCCAGGCTGTGGCTCTGAGCGACTATTCTCTCAAGTTGGTTTAGCAACTCAAGCAATGCTCTATGAGGTTGGTGCAATTACAGTTCTTCCACCAGGATATTTATGTTGTGGCTACCCACAAACATCTTCTGGCAATCATGATAAAGGCCAAGAAATTACATCAGAAAATAGAGTTCAGTTCCATCGAATTGCAAATACATTAAATTATTTAGATATAAAGACAGTTATTGTTTCTTGCGGAACCTGTATGGATCAGCTCCAGAAATACGAGTTTGAAAAAATTTTCCCAGGCTGCAGATTATTAGATATACATGAGTATTTAATGGAGAAGGGCGTTAAAATGGATGGAATAAGTGGTCAACAATATATGTACCATGATCCATGCCATACTCCAATGAAGACCTATTCGCCTACTGAAGTAACAAATACATTGATGGGTAAAGATATCCCATTAAATGAAAGATGTTGTGGCGAGTCAGGTACCTTTGCTGTAAGTCGTCCAGATATTGCATCACAAGTAAAAATGAGAAAACAAGAGGAAATTGAGAGGGGCTTAAAGAAACTTCCAAAGGTTATAGATGAGAATCTACCAGTAAAAATACTAACATCTTGCCCTTCATGTTTACAGGGTCTTGATCGGTATGGTGATGACACCAATACAACTGCGGACTATATTGTGGTTGAGTTAGCTAGAAATAATTTAGGTGATCAATGGCTTGAGCAATATGTTGAAAAAGCAACTAATGGCGGCATTGAAAAGATACTTCTCTAGCTAAAAGGGAAGAAATATACCTGTTGCAATACTCTGCAGAGCTCGCGTTATTCCTCTTTCAGATTTCTCAGATAATGCGTATGCGAAGTAATCTGTCCGTCCAATAATCTTACCGAACTCTCGTTCAAAAGATAGGTTTGAATTTTTCTCATCCATTTCATTTGATACCAAGAAAAGATCACCAGCCTTATTTCTCTTTGTTGATAATTTCCATAAAACAATCTCAATATTTCGAGAAGCATTATATATTGATTGAGGGTTAAGAGAATCGAAAATAAAAAACTCTATTTTGTCTCCATGTGCTTTTTTAATCATTGTATACAAGCCAGTGATTAATGATAGAACACGATCTCCTTCAAAAGATTCATCGAAGGATTGATTCAATGCGTCAGTTCCTTGCGCAAAATTTATAGATTTAAACTTCCAATCATGTTTTGCGTTAAAAACCCAATCAGTAACTATCTCAGCATTATCAGATGAAGTTTTTCTAAGTTCTTTAGGATTTCTTTTATAAAACTTAATCATTAATATTTTTAAACTCTCTATGTTCTCTCTAATTTCGTAATCAGCCATTCGGTCAAAGTCTGATTTACCAAATTGGCTTAAAGATGATTTATCATATTGAGTTGAATCTTTATTTCTTAAAGTGTTATTTGCACAGCCTAATAGAACTAAAAATATAAATATAGATAAGAATAGAAAACGAAACATTATTTGGTGTATATTCTTTCGGATGGGAAGATTAGTTTAAATGAGCTACCAGTATTAAGCTCACTAGCTATTCTTACATCTCCTTGGTGTTGGCTCATCACATTTTTAACAATTGATAAACCCAAACCAGTTCCACCAGATTCTCTGCTTCGATCCTCATCAACCCGATAAAACCTTTCTGTGATCCTTGTTAGATGGTCTTCTGGAATTCCGATACCATTATCAGTAACTTCAAATATTGCATCATTATTAATTTTATTCCAACTCACCTTAATCTCTCCTGCATCACCAGAATATCTTATTGCATTAGTTAAAATATTCATAAATGCACTATAAACCTCACTAATAGATCCATATATATTTATTTCATTATTAATTGAATAAATAATATTATGTTTCTCTTGGTTAACTAAGGTTACCTCGGTTTTTATTTTTCTGAACATATCTTTAATGATGATTTTTTCAGATCGATTTCGTAAATAATCACTTTCTACATTAGATAGCAATAATAAGTCATCAATTAATTTTTTCATTCTAAATGCTTGTTTAGACATTAAAGAAATTATCTTTTTAGATTCAGCATCAATTGTTTTTTGATCTTCAAGAGTCTCAAGAAACCCTGAAATAACGGTTAAGGGTGTTTTTAATTCATGAGAAAAATTTGAGACAAAATCTTTCCTAAGATTCTCAGCCTTATTTAATAATGTTAAGTCTCTACATGTTATTAGTTTATGGTTGTCTCCAAAAAATGTAGCTTTTATTTCTATATCTATTTTATTAGTTGGGTTATGAATATTAATAGATTTTTCATAATCTTCTTTCAGCAAATAACTAGAAAGATCTGTATTTCTAAAAATATAACTAATAGGCTGGTTGTAATCTTTTTTTCTATTTATATTGAACATTTTTTGAGCTTTTTTATTTGACCACAAAATCTCGTTGTCTTCATTTACAGCAATAATCCCATCATTTATAGCTTCTGCGGCCTGATTAAATTGATCTAATGTTGTTGTTAATTGCGTTTGTGATTTTTTTTGTTGGCGATAGGTTCTGTATAATTTTGCAAATATATTTTCCCAAATGCCTGTTCCGTTAGGTAGATTTTTGAGGCTTGGTGACTCAATCCATTTATTTAGCTTGTGGATCCAAAAAATATGTAAGACTATAAAAATTAATAGTGTTGCTAATACAAAAATAATTGCGATTTTTTGGTTGAAAATTGATGATAAGATCAAATATATGAATATTTCTAATACTAGAAACCAAAATGTACTCCAACGAATATCCTGCAATTTAAATAACCGCCTAATTTTAAATATTGATTATTAATTATAATAGTTTATTAGAAAGATTACTGCTTATGATTTTCACAGAAGCGATAACCAATCCCACGAACTGTTTGGATTAATTTATGATGTTTAGCTAAAGTCAATGAATCGCGAAGCCTTTTAATATGAACATCTACAGTTCTATCATCTATATCCGACTGGTTTCCCCATACTTTATCAAGGATATGATTTCTACTGAAGACTCTATCCGGATTTTTCATAAAGAAATGTAATAATCTGAATTCAGTTGGGCCCATTTGTAATGTTGTACCATTTGATTTAACAAGGTAAGTGGTAGGGTCCAAATGTAGTTTATTTATTTGAATAGGTTCATCAATCAATTCGGGAGCTTTTCTTCTCAAAATTGCCTTTATTCTTGCAACTAGCTCTCTTGGGCTAAATGGTTTAGTTAAATAATCATCAGCACCTGAATCCAATCCTTTAATCATATTTTCTTCTTCGCTTTTAGCTGTTAGCATAATGATTGGTATTTTTTTTGTTGAGGTATTTGATCTTAGTCTTTTGGCAAAATCAATTCCACTCATTCCAGGTAGCATCCAATCAAGTATTATAAAATCAGGAACTGCTTCATGAATTAATTTGTCAGCATACTCTGCATTTAGTGCACGAATGGGGGTGAATCCTGATTGATGGAGATTAATTGCAATAAGCTCCAGTATTGATTCTTCATCCTCTACTATTAATATATTTGCGCCCATTATTATCATTGTATGACATTTTTATGACAGTTTTTTTAAATAATTTAAATAAAATATTAAAAATATACCAAGACGTGTTAAATTTTTGTTTAAACAAAAATTATTTAATTAAATAACAGGGGATTAAATGTCTATTCTTTCTAGAGAGCGTATTGTTGCAGATGCATCATACAACCGTTGGCTAGTTCCACCAGCAGCCTTATTAATTCATTTATCTATTGGAATGATCTATGGCTTTAGTGTTTTCTGGCCATCTAAGGGTAGTGGACTACTTACATTAATTGGTAGCCAATGTGATGCACTTACTACATCTCTGTACGACCGACTTTTTATTACATCCTGTGATTGGTTCCTTAGTGATGTGGTGTGGACTTTTTCAATTGCAATTGTTTGTTTAGGACTATCTGCTGCAGTATTTGGACACTGGCTGGAACGAGCGGGACCTAGAAAGGCGGGATTTGCCGCAGCGATTCTATGGGGTGGAGGGCTTGTCATTTCATCTTTTGGCGTAGTAACGCATCAGTTATGGTTAATTTGGCTTGGAGCAGGTGTTGTTGGTGGAATAGGCCTAGGTTTAGGATATATATCACCTGTATCAACATTAATTAAGTGGTTCCCAGATCGACGAGGGTTGGCGACTGGTATGGCAATTATGGGTTTTGGTGGGGGGGCAATGATAGGAACCCCAGTTGCAGCAAATCTAATTGATACCTTTGGAGTCGGTAATGCACTCTTGTATATGGGTTGTTTTTATTTCGTAGTAATGACTATCGGTGCTTTTGGTTACAGAGTTCCTCCCGCAGACTTTAAAGTGGAAGGAAAAAAAGTGATTAAAAAAGATACTGCGATGATTGCCAAGGGTCATGTTCATGTGAGTCATGCCCATAAGACTTACCAATTTTGGTTATTATGGGGAGTTTTATGTTTGAATGTTTCTGCGGGTATTGGAGTTTTAGCTGTAGCAAAACCAATGTTCCAAGAAATAGCGGCACAAAATTTTTCTGCAGGCGAAATAGGTGCTATTGCTGGTGGTTTTGTGGCGCTGTTGTCTTTAGCTAATATTATTGGAAGAATTATTTGGGCATCCTCATCAGATTATTTAGGTCGTAAGTTGACTTACGCAATATTCTTTAGCCTAGGAACCCTTTTGTATTTTTCAGCACCATGGGCCGGTCTAAATCAATATATTGCCCTCTTTGTTTTAATTAATCTTGTTATTTTGACGATGTATGGTGGAGGTTTTGCAACAATTCCAGCTTATTTGGCAGATATTTTTGGAACCCAGCATGTAGGCGCAATTCATGGAAGGTTACTAACCGCATGGGCTACTGCAGGTATATTAGGCCCAGCTATTATGTCTTATGTGCGGGAGTACCAGCTTCAAGCAGGTGTACCTCAAGCCGAGGCCTATAATTCCAGCTTTACAATGCTTGCTTTATTGCTTGTGCTTGGATTTATTTTGAATTATTTTGTCAAACCTTTAGATGCAAAACATTTTATGTCTGACGCTGAGTTATCTACAGAAAAGGCGGTTGCTGCTAAAAAAGATTCGGATAATGCATTGCTAGTAAGTAAGGGTGAATCTAATCAAGCAGTACAAAAATTGATTTTACCTTTTGCATGGATTGTGGTCGGCTTACCAATTTTATGGGGGATATATAATGCCCTTTTAAAAGGTATAATCATATTCCACTAATTTAAAGACTGGAATATTCTTGGAAAACGAAGCATTAAAGACCTTAAGGATTGGTATTGTTTCATCTCGATTCAATGATAAAGTTGTAAAAGAACTTTGTAATGCATGCATAGATAAGTTGCAGATAGAAGGTGTCTTAAGTAATAATATCACTCATGAGACCGTCCCTGGAGCGCTTGAAATCCCAATAATGCTGGATAGCTTTGCTCGAAAAAGAAAGTTTGACGTTTTAATTGGTATTGGTGCAGTAATAAGGGGTGAAACTTATCATTTTGAAATAGTTTCAGACCAGTCTGCTAACGGATTACTTCAGCTACAGTTAAATTATCATATCCCTATAATTAATGCCATTATCACAACAAATTCAAGTGATGAGGCGTTTGCAAGGACTAAAATAAAAGGTGAAGAAGCAGCCGAAGGAGCTATAGAAATGGCTCAATTAGTAAAAAAGTATGATTAATAAGAATGCCTTAAAAGCCCCTAAGAAAAAGATTAATAGTCGTAGGAAGTCACGTGAGTTGATTATGAAGGGAGTTTATAGGGCTCTTGTTAATCAGTTTGATATTAATAAAATTAAAAAAGATATTCAGGATGACCCTGACTTTATAAGAGCTGATGAAGCATTTTATTTAGAGATTATAGATGGTGTATTTGATAACTTCGATGTACTGAAAAAAGAAATTATTACCTATCTAGATAAGAATTATGATGAGTTAAGCCCCATTGAATTAGCTATTATTTATAGCTCATTATATGAGTTAAAATTTTCTCCATCCGTTCCTTACCGTGTAGTTATAAATGAGGCTATTGAGGTTGCAAAATCTTTTGGGGGCACAGATGGTTATAAGTTCATTAATGGAGTTCTAAACAAAGCAGCAGCAGCAAATCGTAAGCATGAGTTTGCTGTTAAGAAGAATTAAGCAGCTTCGACTGTAGTTTGTTCTCTTCCCATAAAATATAATTACCATTCATATGCCAGTCACCAAGAACCCACCTTTGTGAAAAGTGACTTTCTAAAAGGTAGTCATGTATTTTTGGGCGATGCGTATGGCCATGGATTAGATATTTTGGGTAGTTATTTTTTTGTAGAATTATTTCAACAGCAGTTTCATTTACATCCATAATTAAATCACTTTTATTCTTCTTTTTAGTCTCACTCTGATCTCTTAATTCTTTACAAATTTGTATTCGCTCTGTGAGAGGTTTTCCTAAAAAATTATCTATCCATTCTCTTGAACGTACTTCAGCTCTCCATTTTTGATAATCAATATCATCTGTACACAATGTATCGCCGTGCATAATTAGGGTTACGGTATCCCCAAGTGAAATCAATGTTGGATCTTTTAGAAGGCTCATCTGACAAAAAGACAGAAATTTATCCCCTATTAAGAAGTCACGGTTACCAGCTACAAAATAGATTTTTACCTTTCTAGATAGTTCTTTTAATGAATTTTTGATTTCTTGAAATGAATCAGCGTCATCACCTATCCAGTAATCAAATAAGTCGCCTAGTATAAATAATGCCTCATGTTTACTTGCATCATTTTTTAGAAAAAAAATAAATCTATTAATTGTTTCTGGCTCTGATTCGGCTAAATGAATATCAGAGACAAAGATTGCAGAAGTTTGAATATTAATCAGAGAGTACTTCCTCTATTATAATTGCTGAAGTCGGAACATCTTGATGCCCTCCACTCATACCAGTTGCATGTTTTCCAATAAGATCTATGATTTCTGTTCCAGAAACTACCATTCCGAATACACAGTAACCAGCACCATCTTGGCCGGGATAGTCTAAAAAAGAATTATTTGCAACATTAATAAAAAATTGTGAAGTTGCTGAGTCAGGGTCTGATGTTCTTGCCATAGCTATAGTATATGGTTCATTTTTAAGCCCATTA
>JAQWQF010000024.1 GCA_029244935.1 Methylophilaceae bacterium
GCTTTTGGGCTAGTATTTATGGTTACAGAGCCAGTTTCTGGTAGTCATACAAATACAGGACGGTATATTTATGGTGCTTTAATAGGTTTTATGGTGATAATGATAAGAGTTCTTAATCCAGCGTTTCCCGAAGGAATGATGCTTGCAATATTATTTGGTAATGTATTTGCTCCTCTAATTGATCATTTTGTTGTTAAAGCAAATATTCTTAGGCGGAGGATAGCACTCAATGTCTAGTGAAAAGAGAGACAATGTCTTTTCTAGGTTTAAAAAACTATCAATTGACAGTATTCCAAAAACTATACTTGTCGCAATAACGCTTTGCCTTTTTTGTTCAATGTTAGTTTCATTAGCAGCTGTAAAACTTAAATCTATTCAGCAAGAAAATCAACTTCGAGATAAACAGAAAAATATATTACAAGTTGCAGGATTATATTCTGAGGGTATTAACATAGAAGAAACCTTTGCCTCTATTGAGCCAAAAATTGTTGATATTGAAAGTGGTTTATTTACAGATAAATTTGACCCTAAGGTATTCAACGATCTCAAAGCAGCATCAGATCCATTATTAAGTGTTGCCCTCGAAGATGATCCAGCATCCATTGGGAGAAGATCAAATTATGCAACTATCTATCTATTAAAAAATAAAGATGGAACTATAGATAAGTTAATCTTACCAATATACGGGTATGGATTATGGTCAACTTTGTATGGTTTTGTTGCATTAGAAGAAGATACTAATCAAATTTTTGGTCTTCAATTTTATAAGCACGCTGAAACACCGGGTTTAGGTGCTGAAGTAGACAACCCTAAATGGAAGGGACAATGGAAAGGTAAAAAGCTTAGAGATGAAGATGAGAAATTGATGATACAGGTTGCAAAGACTCCTGGTCCGAATGAATATCATATTGATGCTATTGCAGGCGCAACTCTAACTTCTAATGGAGTTAATAGCTTAGTTAGGTTTTGGGTTGGTGAAGCAGGATTTAAGAAATTTCTTACTAATTTTAAAAATGGAAAAATTTAATGTCACAAACTAGAAAAAAACTTCTGGTCGACCCGCTAGTAGATAATAACCCTATAGCCCTTCAAGTATTAGGTATCTGTTCAGCGTTAGCTGTAACGTCATCACTAACCGTTGCCTTTGTTATGTCTCTTGCAGTTATTGCAGTTACTGGGTTTTCATCACTCTTTATATCAATGCTACGAAATCATATTCCTACTTCAATTAGAATTATTGTACAAATGACAATCATTGCTTCTTTAGTTATTGTTGTCGATCAATTACTTAAGGCTTATGCCTATGAAATATCTAAAACTCTCTCAGTTTTTGTTGGATTAATTATTACAAATTGTATTGTTATGGGAAGAGCGGAGGCTTTTGCTATGCAGAATAAACCAATTGATTCTTTTGTTGATGGAATTGGAAATGGTTTAGGTTATGGTTTGCTCTTAATGTGTGTTGGCGTAGTGAGAGAATTATTTGGGTCTGGCTCACTATTTGGAATTGTAATATTAAATCCAGTAGGTGATGGCGGATGGTATGTGCCAAACGGTTTATTGTTACTTCCCCCATCAGCTTTTTTCATAATAGGTTTTTTAATATGGGGTTTAAGAGTTTGGAAAAAGTCTCAAGTTGAAGAGCCTGAATACAAAATTCAAGCTGTTGTAGATCATTGATGGAGAATTTAATTTCATTAGCAGTAAAAGCTATTTTTGTTGAAAATCTAGCCTTATCCTTTTTTCTAGGGATGTGTACTTTTATTGCCGTATCAAAAAAGATCACCACTGCAATAGGTTTAGGTATTTCAGTAATGATTGTTCAGTCGATTACAGTCCCCGCAAATAATTTGATTCTCACTTATCTATTAAAACCTGGTGCATTATCCTGGGCAGGCTTTCCTGATGTAGATCTCACATTCTTAGGTTTAATCTCATACATTGGCGTAATTGCTGCATTGGTTCAGATACTAGAAATGATTCTAGATAAGTACTTTCCACCACTTTATAATGCCTTAGGTATTTTCCTACCCCTTATAACGGTAAATTGTGCCATTTTAGGGGGTTCTTTATTTATGGTTGAAAGAGATTATAATTTTTCAGAAGCTCTAACATACGGTGTCTCTTCTGGATTTGGATGGGCTTTAGCAATTACTGCAATGGCAGGAGTCAGAGAAAAATTAAAGTACAGTGACATACCTGAGGGGTTACAAGGACTTGGTATAACTTTTATTACAGCTGGCTTAATGGCAATGGCATTTATGTGCTTTTCTGGTGTTAAATTATAAGGGCTTATTATGGATACTTTTATTCTAGGGGTTACACTTTTTACTTTAATAGTATTGTCCTTGGTGACAATAATTATCTATGCGAGAAGTAAATTCGTATCGTCAGGTGAAGTTAATATTACTATTAATGGCGAAAAAAAAATAAAAGTTCCCGCGGGTGGAAAACTGCTTCAGTCATTAGCCGCAGAAAAATTATTTGTACCCTCTGCCTGCGGCGGCGGCGGAACCTGCGCACAATGCAAGGTTAGAATACATTCGGGAGGAGGTTCTATTTTGCCAACTGAAGAAGGTCATATAAGTAAAAAAGATGCATCTTGTGGGGATAGGCTGTCTTGTCAGGTAGCTGTTAAACAAGATATGGAAATTGAGGTTCCTGAGGAAGTTTTTGGAGTAAAAAAATGGCAATGTAAAGTTTTAAGTAATGATAATGTTGCTACATTTATAAAAGAATTAATCATAGAACTTCCAAAAGGCGAGGATGTTGCTTTT
Source organism: Methylophilaceae bacterium (assembly GCA_029244935.1). Classification (GTDB taxonomy): domain Bacteria; phylum Pseudomonadota; class Gammaproteobacteria; order Burkholderiales; family Methylophilaceae; genus BACL14. Next base: position 2,778 of record JAQWQF010000024.1, read on the forward strand.
AAAGCTGGTGGCTATATTCAAATCGAAGCACCTATTCATACACTCTCTTATAAAGAATTTGATATTGCTAAAGAATATCATGAGGACTGGGACAGGTTTAAAATTTGGGATGTAAACTCTAAAGTTGATGAGCCAATTGAGAGAGCCTACTCTATGGCAAATTATCCAGCAGAAAAGGGTATTGTGATGCTTAATGTTCGTATTGCAACACCTCCACCTGGTTCATCAGGTATACCGGCAGGAAAAATGTCCTCTTATATATTTAATTTAAAAAAAGGTGATGAGGTTACAATCTCAGGTCCTTTTGGAGATTTTTTTGCTCGAGAAACAAAAAAAGAAATGGTATTTGTAGGAGGCGGTGCCGGAATGGCGCCAATGAGAAGTCTCATATTTGATCAATTAAAAAGAGTTAAAACAGATAGAAAAGCTTCATTTTGGTATGGCGCACGCTCTGAAAAAGAAATGTTTTATACAGGTGAATTTGAAAGGCTAGATAAAGAAAATGAAAACTTTTCTTGGCATGTTGCTTTATCCGACTCTACTCCAGATGATAAATGGAAAGGGCATAAAGGCTTTATTCATAATGTATTATTTGAACAATACTTAAAAGATCATCCTGCACCAGAAGATTGTGAATATTATCTATGTGGACCCCCAATAATGAATGTATCCGTTACCAATATGTTGTTAGATCTTGGTGTTGATGCTGAAGATATTATGCTGGATGATTTTGGTGGGTAACTACCAATAAACAAAAGCCTCTAATTCTTTTATCAGTTCTTTTTGGTAAGCTATCATCTCTTTAACTAAATCACCCTGTGAGACCATTCCTAATATTTTTTTCCCATCCATAACCGGCATATGTCTAATTCTTTTTTGAGTCATAATTTCAAGCCCCTTTTCAAATTTATCGCCTGCAGAAAGTGTTAAGACTTTTTTAGTCATGATTTCTTCCACTTTAGTGTCTTTTGATGACTTACCTTCTAAAATAATTTCTCGGGCATAATCTCTTTCAGATATAACTCCAACCATATTTGATTTATTCATTACAATAAGTGCACCAATTTTATATTTAGCCATTACAGTAAGCGCATTAACAACTGACTCTTCTGCACCAACCGTCAAGAGCTCTTTAATATCTTTTTCATTGATTATCTCTAATAATGTTTTTGTTTTTGTATTTGTTTTTTTCATATATATGTATCTTACTTATTTAGAATCTTTAGGATAACCAAGTTTAGGAAATTTCGCAAAATATATGCTTTTAATTTCTTTCGTATTATTTATTACCACTAGCTAATTTATGCAAAATTAAACAATTTTCTTTTGATTTATTTAAAAGAAACTACTAATATAGTGCGATGATTTTTTTAATTATTTTATTAGCTCTTCTCTTGGCAAATTTGCCTTGGTTCACAAATAATTTTTTATTTTTTCTACAAAAGCCAAAAAAAAATAATTTTATTGTGCTTCTGGAATTGATAGTATTTTATTTTATTTTTGGTGCTTTTTTAATGTTCATTGAAAAACAAACATTAGGGAATATTCATGAACAAGGTTGGGAATTTTATATAATTACATTCTTTTTATTCTTAGTTTTTTCATTCCCTGGATTTGTATATAAGGTAGTTTGGAAATAAAAGAAAAATTATTAATTGTTGGCTGCGGTAAATTAGGTCAAAAAATTGGCAATCTTTTATCAAAAAAATTTGAAATAATAGGAGTTAAAAGAAAAAAAACAAATACCGATTCTCATTTCCATATTATGGAACTTGATATTTTTAATAATGAATTTACAAAAACAATTAATTCTATTAATCCTGACTATGTTATCTATGCTGTTGCAGCAGACAAGCAGACTGAAGATTCGTATCGGGATGCTTACGTTAATGGCTTAAGAGTTACTATTGATGCAGTATTACCCTGTCAAAATACCAAACATTTCTTTTTTATTTCTAGCTCACGAGTTTATGGTCAACAAACTGATGAAATTATGTCGGAATTTACTAAGCCATTACCTAATGATTTTGGTGGAAGAGCGCTATTAGATGGGGAATTACTTCTAAAAAATACTACTTTATCTTCAACAACACTTCGTCTTTCTGGAATATATGGAAACACAAGAAGTCATATGCTTAGGCTTGCTATAAATCCAGAAGATTGGCCAGGCTGTAATCGCTGGACAAACCGCATTCATGAAGATGATATTTGTTGCTTTATTTTTTTTCTTTTAGATAAAATAAAAGTTACACCTTTAGAGCCTCTCTATTTATTGACAGACAACACACCCGTGCCTATTTATGATGTTTTAAATTGGATTCGGATGGAACTAAATCTAATAAAGTATGAAAAGATTAGCAAAGAAAAGCAAGATGGAAAAAGATTAATATCTAAAATAATACCAGGATTAAATTTCGATTTTAAATATTCAGATTATCGAAATGGATATTCTTCTATAGTGGATTATAATAAACGAATTAAGCTCTAATAATGTTAGATTGATTGAATTACTGGTGTGATATAGAATAGCGCCTGGGTAATAGGCGCGTAGCTCAGCTGGTTAGAGCACCACATTGACATTGTGGGGGTCGTTGGTTCGATTCCAATCGCGCCTACCATTTAAAATTACTATCTACATAAGTCAAAAACTTATAAAATAAACTCTTTGAGCAAAAAATTATGCCTGATATACACCTTCCTGATGGCTCGACTCGATCATATGAAAATGCTATTACAGTAGCAGACATTGCCTTAGATATTGGAGAGGGTCTCGCTCGTGCAGCACTTGCAGGGAAAATTAATAAACGCTTAGTTGATCTTAGCTATAAAATAAATACTAACTCTGATCTAGAAATTATTACCTCAAAAAATGCAGAAGGTTTAGAAATTTTAAGACATTCAAGCGCACATCTTCTTGCGCATGCCGTTAAGGATATTTTTCCTGAGGTACAAGTGACTATTGGACCAGTTATTGAAGATGGATTTTATTATGACTTTTCTTATAAGAGAGCATTTACTCCTGAAGATTTAAAAATAATTGAGAAAAAAATGCAAGAACTTGCAAAACAAAACCTTCAGGTGGAAAGAAAGTTATTATCTCGAGATAAAGCAATTGAATATTTTAATTCCATAGGTGAAAACTATAAATCAGAAATAATTCAATCAATTCCTGACGAAGAAGTTTCGCTCTATAGCGAAGGTAACTTCACAGACCTTTGCAGAGGGCCTCATGTACCATCAACAGGAAAGCTTAAAATTTTCAAACTAATGAAAGTTGCCGGTGCCTATTGGCGTGGGGATTCTAATAATGAAATGTTGCAAAGAATTTATGGGACAGCCTGGGCGAATAAAGAAGATTTATCTTCTTATTTATTACGTCTAGAAGAAGCTGAAAAAAGAGATCATCGTAAATTGGGAAAGCAGTTAGATTTATTTCATATGGAAGACAATGCTCCAGGAATGGTTTTTTGGCATCCAAAAGGTTGGTCGCTGTGGTTAGAAATTGAATCGTATATGCGAAAAATGTTTCAAGATTATAATTACCATGAAATTAAAACTCCTGCAGTACTAGATAGGGCTTTATGGGAAAGATCAGGCCACTGGGAAAACTATGAGGAAAATATGTTTACTACCTCCTCAGAAAACAGAGAGTACGCGGTAAAGCCAATGAATTGCCCTGGTCACGTCCATATATTTAATAATGATTTACATAGTTATCGTGATCTTCCATTAAGGTTAGCAGAATTTGGATCTTGTCATAGAAATGAGCCTTCAGGTGCCTTACATGGGTTGATGAGGGTTAGAGGATTTACTCAGGATGATGCCCACATTTTTTGTACTGAAGAACAAATTAAGCATGAAGTAATTACATTCAATGAAATGCTTTATAAGGCTTACGCAGACTTTGGGTTCACTGACATTATTGTAATGTTATCAACTAGACCTGAAAAAAGAGTTGGGGATGATGAAGTGTGGGATAAAGCAGAGGTATCATTAGAAGAAGCACTAAGCGAGACAGGCCTAGATTTTAAAATACAGCCTGGTGAAGGAGCATTTTATGGACCAAAGATTGAATACACACTTAAGGACAGTCTTGGAAGATTCTGGCAGTGCGGTACCATACAATTAGACTTTAATCTTCCTGAGAGGTTAGATGCAGAATACGTGGCAGAAGATAATAGTCGAAAACGACCTGTTATGCTTCATAGAGCAATTTTTGGATCAATGGAAAGGTTTATAGGAATTTTGATTGAGCATTATGCGGGATTAATGCCATTATGGCTTGCTCCTGTCCAGGTTGTTGCCTTAAATATAGCTGATTCACAGATTGAGTATACAAAGGAAGTAATTGAAATTCTTAGGAAAAATGGTATTAGATGTGAATCAGACTTGAGAAATGAGAAGATTACCTATAAAATACGCGAACACAGCATTCAGCGAATTCCTTACCTTGTTGTACTAGGAGATCGTGAAGTTGAAAAACAACAAGTTACCGTGCGAACTCAAAAAGGTGAAGACCTCGGCTCCATGTCTATTGATGGCTTTATTGCTCGTCTTTTAAAAGATATTGAATCGAGAGTATAAATCGTGAGCCTGCCGGATAAATTTTTATTAAAATAGGGGACTGCTATAGCTTTAGATAAAGATGTACGGATTAATAGCGATATAATAGCGCAGGAAATTCGTCTGGTTGGTTTAGAGGCAGAGCCTTTAGGCATAGTGTCTATATCTGAAGCTATGGCAAAAGCTGATGAACTTGAAACTGATTTAGTTGAAATAGCACCAAAAGCTACACCCCCAGTTTGTCGCTTGATGGATTACGGAAAGTTTAAGTATGCGCAAAGTAAAAAAATGCATGAAGCTAAGACTAAACAGAAAAATGTTCAGGTTAAAGAGATAAAGTTCAGACCAGGTACCGATGAAAATGACTACAATATTAAACTTAGAAATTTAATAAAGTTTTTAGGTGATGGTGATAAAACAAAAGTAACACTAAGATTTAGAGGTAGAGAGATAGCACATCAAGAGTTAGGTATGGCAATCTTAAAAAGAGTGCAAGCTGACCTTGAAGAATTTGGGGTTGTTGAACAATTTCCCAAGATGGAAGGGCGACAAATGGTAATGGTTTTAGCACCAAATAAAAAACCTAAACCAAAATCTAAACCGAAGGCTCCAGATGAAAATTCTGCGGAGGTTGCTGATAAAGTAGGTGAAGTAATAGAAGAACAGTTAAAATAATAGTGATAAGGCCATAAAGGCATGCCGAAGCACTAATTAGAAACTTTTTTAGGAGAAAAAAATGCCAAAAATGAAAACTAAAAGTGGTGCGAAAAAGCGCTTTAAATTCCTCGGGAGCGGCGCTATTAAGCGTACAAAATCTCATCTTCAACATATTCTGACTAAGAAGACAACAAAACAAAAAAGACATCTTCGCGGTACTGAAATTATTTCATCATCGGATGCAAAGCGTGTTCGCGCGATGATGCCAACACAATAAAGGGAGATAGAGATGCCTAGAGTAAAACGTGGCGTTACTGCCAGAGCAAAACATAAAAAAGTATTATTAGCTGCTAAAGGATTTAGAGGTAGACGAAAGAATGTTTATCGTGTTGCCAAAGAGGCAGTAATGAAAGCAGGGCAATATGCCTACCGTGACAGAAGACAGAAAAAGCGTGTATTTAGAGTGCTTTGGATTGCCAGAATTAATGCTGGTTCAAGAGAGTTTGGTTTAACCTACAGCCGTTTCATGAATGGCTTAAAGAAAGCATCGGTTGAAGTTGACAGAAAAGTATTAGCAGATATGGCAGTGTTTGATAAACCAGCATTTGCAAAATTTGTTGAGATAGCAAAAACAAGCCTTGGAACTGTATAAAATAATTTATGCAAAAAAAAGGGGGCTTTAAGCCTCCTTTTTTATTAGAATATACCTATGGAACATCTCAAAAAATTAATAAAAGAAGCTGAGCTCGATTTCTCTAAATGTAAATCATTATCAGATCTTGATCATACAAAAGCAAAGTATCTTGGGAAAACGGGCCCTTTGACAGAAGCAATGAGGGGTTTATCTGGATTATCTAAAGAGGAAAAACCTAAAATAGGTGCATTCATCAATGAGATTAAGAAGTCTATAGAGGTAGCATTACTAGAGAGAAAAAAATTAATTCAAGATGAGGAATTAAACTTCCAGCTAAAAAGTGAAACTATCGACGTTACTCTTCCTGGCAGGAAACAGGCGCAAGGTTCATTGCACCCTATAACTATATCAATGAATCATATCCAAAATTTATTTCATTCTATTGGATTTGATATTGCTACCGGACCAGAAATAGAGGATGACTATCATAATTTTACGGCTCTTAATATTCCTAAAGAGCATCCAGCAAGAGCAATGCATGATACTTTTTATATTGATAAAAACCATGTACTTAGAACGCATACGTCTCCCGTTCAAGTTAGGTATTTAAAAGATAATACTCCTCCATTAAGAGTAATTTCTCCTGGACGAGTATATCGTGTTGATTCAGATGCGACACATTCACCTATGTTTCATCAAGTAGAGGGGCTTTGGGTAGATGAGAGAGTTAGCTTTGCAAACCTTAAAGGCGTAATTCAAGATTTTCTTCAGAAGTTTTTTGAGGATGAGAGTATTGCTGTTCGATTTAGGCCTTCATTTTTCCCATTCACTGAACCATCTGCTGAGATAGATATGTCATGGAATGATGGTTGGCTGGAGATAGGTGGTTGTGGAATGATTCATCCTAGTGTGCTTACTCAAGTTAATATTGATACAGAAAAATTTCAAGGCTTTGCATTCGGTCTGGGGGTAGAGCGATTAACAATGATTAAATATGGAGTTAGTGATTTAAGACCCTTTTTTACTAATGACATTCGTTTTTTAAAGCAATTTGAGATTTAAAGATGCAAATATCTAAAATATGGCTTCAAGATTATTTCAAACAATCGATCGATTCTGTTGATTTAGATCGAGTATTAACTATGGCAGGTCTTGAGGTTGAGAGCGTTAAAAACTTTTCAGACCTTTCTAATCTTATCGTTGTTGGAGAAATTGTTGGGCTTGAGAAGCACCCAGACGCAGACCGTTTGAATGTATGTCAAGTTAATATTGGAAAAAAAGAACTTTTACAAATTGTTTGCGGTGCTCCAAATGCTCGGTTAGGCATTAAAGTTCCATGTGCGATGGTAGGAGCAAAATTACCTGAATTCGATATTAAAAAAGCAAAGTTGCGGGGAGTGGAATCTTATGGAATGCTTTGTTCTGCAAATGAAATAGGTCTTAGTGATGATTCTGAGGGGTTACATGAATTAAATGAAAGTCTTGAAGCCGGAGAGTCTATTAAGGATGCACTTTCATTGAAAGACACTATTTATGAGTTATCTTTAACACCAAACCGTGCCGATTGCTTAAGTATTATAGGTATTGCTAGAGAAATATCAGCTCTTACACAATTACCTCTTAAACCTGAAATTATTATCCAAATTGAATCAAAATTCACTTCAACACAAATTGTAAAAGTAGAGGATAGCGAATCATGCCCACGCTATTGTGGGAGAGAAATAAGAGGAATAGATAATACAAAAAAACTTCCAGACTTTATATTAAATTACTTAGAGAGCACAGGGATTAAATCTATAAACCCAGTTGTTGATATTACAAACTTTGTTTTACATGAAATGGGTCAGCCTCTTCATGCATTTGATCATAAAAAGATAAGTGGAGCAATTGTGGTTAGGAAGTCAAAATCAAAAGAGTCGCTAAAACTATTAAATGAGCAAGTAATAGAATTTTCGGGTAATGAATTGGTTATTACTGATGATAAAGGGCCAATAGCCTTAGCCGGAATTATGGGGGGTGAAACAGCATCCGTAAATCAGGCTACCTCAAGTATTTTCCTTGAATGTGCATATTTTGATCCATCAAATATTGCTGGTCGAGCTCGTTCATTTGGATTAAATACTGACTCATCCCATCGATTTGAAAGAGGGGTTGATTTTGGTAATACTCTTAATGCATTAAATAGAGCCTCAGAGTTAATTATTAAGTATTGTGGAGGAGAGTGCTCAGATTCAATTGACTGTGGCTCCGTGCTTCCAGAGAGGCATCCAATAACTATAAGAACTAAGCGAGTATCTGATATTTTAGGTGTCGAAGTACCAGCCGATGATGTTCAGAAAATATTAAAGGCATTGCATTTTAAAGTAGAAAAAAATAGTGATAACTTTACTGTTACCCCACCTACTTATCGATTTGATATAGCAATTGAAGAGGATTTGATTGAAGAGATTATTCGTCTTTATGGTTACGATAAAATCCCAGCAATATCTCCTGTTGTTGAATCAAATATGCTTCGCTCTAGCCATAAAGATAAGTCGACATATTCAATAAAATCAATATTCTCTGATTATGGTTATGATGAAGTTATTACCTATAGCTTTATTGATAAAGAAGTTGAAGAACGAGTGCATGGAAACTCTAATTATATTGAATTACAAAATCCAATAGCATCACAAATGAATGTGATGCGTTCAAAATTATGGGGAAGCCACCTAGAAACATTAACCTACAATATTAATAGAGGTCAGTCACAAGTTAGGTTATTTGAAATTGCTTCAGTATATAAAAAAAATAAATTAGAATTTGAAGAAAAAATGATAATTTCTGGTTTAGTTTATGGAGCTCATACAAAGGAACAATGGAGTGAAAAGAAGAGGCAAGTAAATTATTTTGACATCAAAGGTGATTTAGAGGGAATATCAGTAAACAGTTTTGATTTTAGAGTGCCAGAAAATGATATACCTAAAGCACTTCATCCAGGCCAAACGGCAGCATTGTACCAAAATGAAATTTTGGTGGGATGGTTAGGGAGAGTTCATCCAGCATTACAACAGCATTACGAATTGATGGGCAGTGCTTATCTATTTGAATTTACATTAGAAGCCTTAACACATAAAAAAATAAAACAAATTGATATTCCAAGTAAATTCAATCCCATAAGAAGAGACATTGCTGTAATTATTGATAAGGAAATATCAACTGGGGATCTTGTGAAGGCCGTAAAAAATGAGACTATTCCGTTAGTAATGGATTTTTATCCGTTTGATCTTTATGAGGGCGAGGGAATAGAAGAAGGGAAAAAAAGTGTTGCATTTCTTATACTTATGCAAGATACTTATAAAACCCTTGCAGATCATGATGTTAACAAAATAGTTGAAAGTATTTTAGCGATACTAAAAAACAAATTTTCTGCAAAATTAAGATGAATAGCTCAAGAGAATTTTTATAATGACATTAACAAAAGCCGAATTAGCAGAATTTCTTTTTGATAAAGTTGGTTTAAATAAAAGTGAAGCTAAAGAAATGGTTGAGGCCTTCTTTGAAGAAATTCGACTTTCATTAGAAAAAGGTGAGAGTGTTAAGTTATCTGGATTTGGAAATTTTGAGTTACGAACAAAATCTGAGAGGCCGGGGAGAAATCCGAAAACTGGTGAAGAAATTCCAATAAAAGCACGTCGAGTTGTCACCTTTCATTCTAGCCAGAAACTAAAAACTAACGTAGAAAAGAGCACAACTGGAAAACAATCATAAAGCAGTACTACCTCCAATCCCAACCAAAAGGTATTTTGCTATTGGTGAGGTGAGTGTTCTGTGCGATCTTAAGCCTCATGTTTTAAGGTATTGGGAGCAAGAGTTTGACCAATTAAAACCATCCACACGAAGAGGTAATAGAAGGTATTATCAGCAGGAAGATGTTGTATTGATTAGAAAAATTAGAGAGTTACTTTATTTTGAAGGTTTCACAATTCAAGGGGCAAAATCAAAACTCTCAGATCGAAAGTTTTTAAAAGAAACTACATCACAAGAAGCTATTCAAAAAGCTCAAGCTGAACTGCCTTTAGCAACAGAAGATATATCACCTAGCGCACCTGAAAATCTCAGTAACTTCAAAAGTCAGCTACAAGAAGTACTTAAAGTTTTAAAATAATTGATTTAATTTTGTTCGGGGCGTAGCGCAGCCTGGTAGCGTACTTGCATGGGGTGCAAGGGGTCGTGAGTTCGAATCTCACCGCTCCGACCAATTATTATTTTCATTAAACCATTTACTTATTTTTCTTTATAAACCAAATCCATACGCCTGAAATAGACATAAAAATAAGAAGTAATGCAATAAAATCCATAAACAACTTACCAATGCTCTTAAATATTACTCCGCTATGAAGATCTAAAATAATCTGCTCTAACGTTATTCCTTCACCAACATAATAAGCTTTAATTTTTTTATTTATATTTGATGGGACATTACTTTCTGTTGCCCATATTATTTTATCTATGTTACTTCTCGAACTCCAATTCTCCAGGTTTTTATCAGATAAAAAATTACTTTCATTTGTTTTAATAACAATACCGTTTGAATATGTCCCTATTTTATTGATTTTTATCATTGAACTCTCAGGCAAATCGATCTCTTTATTAAAACCTCCTAACTTGTTAACTGAAACGATACTATTAGTAGTTGAAATAATGAACTGCTCATTAAAACTTATAGCCCCAACTAATCTATGCTTAGATCGCATAATTGATTGAGTATTTATAAATATTTGGGAGTTAGTTTGGTGGAAAAAGTTATCACCTATGGCAAATGCTACGTCTGTTTTAGGAACAGTCATGCCGTATGCATTTAATAACCAATCCCAGGATATTTTAGTCTTGTTTAGGTTTAGTTTATCTGTGTGGTTTAAAAAAATTCCAGTAACAGACAGGTGAATCAGTACTAGGCAAACAAACAAGCCAACAATGTTATGAAATTTAAGTAGCTTACTTAATCTTTTACTTTTACTTTTTCTCTTCATTTTGTATTTTCTCGTCGAGCATGAGAGCGATCTTTACTATCTTGTTCATTGCCCATAACGATAGGGTTGCACCAGATATGCCATCAATATTTTTTGTTAGTTTATCACTCTTAATCAAACGAGCTCCAATATATTGACTAGTAAATGCTGGGTAGCGTATTTCCCATCCACGAGTTTCCTTAAATTCTAAGACATTAGCAGTAGATACCTCGCCATCTTTTATTGATATTCCGAAGGTAATATATTCTACTTTGCCAATTTCCTTGAGAACCCAAGCGGTTTGGTTTTTATCTTTCCAATATTTAATTCTAACTCCAGAAAAAGAGTGACCTAAAATTTTTTCAATTGGTTTCCTTAGGTTAGATTTGAGGATTAAGTTTCGACTTGGCGGCACCTCGCCTTTAAAAACTTCATTTAGGAAGTCTGGCTCAGTTTGATAGACACCTTTTGCATAGGCGCTGGATATAAATGTAAAAGTTGCTATTACTGTAAACAGTAATAGCAACTTATAGTTTTTTATGATCATAATATTAAGTTAGGTGACTTTTTCCTTATGCTCAATTAAATTAACAGCATAATTTAATTCGTCATTCCAAGGATTACCCCTTCTCTGCATTTCTTTAAGAAGCCAAACTAAGTAATCTTTTTCTGAACTAGACATAAATAAATTCACCTTTATTATTAATATTATTCACTATTAAAATGCGTATCCCATACCGACGTTCAATCCGTTCATTTCCGTAGATATACCTGAACCTGTGCTTTGCATTTGGATATCGGCCTTAAATACTACCTGAGGATCAATCCACCAGTTCACACCAATATCTGTTTGCTTGACTTCGGTAGCAGTTGAATTTCCATCACTATTATCGTATTTATTAAATCTTCCAAAAAAGCCAATAGATTCAGTAAGTTGATAGCTTGGCTCAATGTAATAACCGAATTGTTTATCTCTACCAAGTGCATCTGCTCCTGGTCCGTCTATGTCCCAAGCAGCATAAAGAGCCCTCAACCCAAACTTATCTTTTTTATAGATAGCATGAACTTCTGTTAATAATGCAGCATCAGCAGCTTGGCCACCTCCGTTTGCAAAGTCAGTTTGGTAATTAAAAGCCCCACCAAGAGTTAAGCCTGGTATTTTTGTGTATTTAACGGCACCAGTATACGCAAAGTGCTCTGATTTAGCGCTACCAACTTTTTGTCTACCATCTCTTGGCTTGAATGTACTTGTAGCTGCTAGACCAGAGTGAGCCATTAGCTGAACATTAACACCTTCTGATAGGTTATGAGAAATCTTTGCACCACCCTCCCACCATGTAGATGGAATAATATTTTTTTCAACCGGGTTTCTTTCTACCCCATAAAAAGTATTAGGCTCATGTGTCTCATTTAAGATCCCTACAGGTATTAGCATTAAACCTGCTGATATTGAAGTATCATCATTTAAATCATACTCAACATAAGCTTGCTCTAGTTCGATTTCACCCGCTTTACCTTCACCTGCAATTGAGTGTTCAAGTTCTAATTCAGAAACAAACCTCAAACTATCGTTGTATTCGTGATTAATGAATAATACGTATCTATGAAAGTCAATTTTGTCCGAATCAGAATTTCCTTTTTGATCTTCTAGAGTGTTGTAATGAAGCTCACCATAACCACCGATAGTAGTTTTAGTCGCTTGCTTAGCTTGTGCTTTTATGGCCTCATCTGTGGCGACATAAACACCCTCTACTTCGCCCTTAAGAGATGCATTTTCATTCTTTAACTGTTTAATTTCTTGTTTAAGTTCAAGCATCATGTCCATAATTTCTTGGTTGGACGGTGCAGCAGTTGCTGCCATACTTGTAGATAGTATTGCTGCTAACGCAATAAGCTTTTTATTTAAATTTTGTTTTAATTGCATAAAATCTTCCTTGTATTGATAATGAGAATCATTCTCAGTTGAACAAATTATAAATGCGAATGATTCTCATTACAAGCCATATAAGAGAAATATTTATATACTTGTTGTATAAAAACCACAATATTCTTCTAAGTAATTGTTTATTTTGATTAATTTTAGTGTGTAAAAACTACAAAAAATTTTTATGTAATTGATTTTTATGACTTATTTTATGAAAAATTGGTAAATTTTTATTACGGTATAATATTTTTAAATCTGAGTTAGGAATAAAACATAATGGAAGCAGTAATCTTTGATACAGAAACTACAGGGAAAAATGACCCAATCTTAATAGAAGCAGCATGGCTTGCTATTGATCAGATTAGTCCATTAACAACAACTGAAAGGTTTTGTGAGCGATATAATCCTGAAAAGCCGATTGAACTTGGGGCGCTTGCGGTTCATCATATTCTGGATGAAGAATTACTAGACTGTCCTCCGGCAAAGTCATTCAAACTTCCAGAGAACATCAAATATATTATTGGACATAGTATCGATTATGACTGGGCTGTTATTGGGTCCCCCAATATAAAAAGAATTTGTACGCTTGCTTTGGCTAGAAAAGTTTGGCCTAGCATTGATGCATATTCTCAAAGTGCACTTTTATATTATCTTGACAGAAAAAATGCCAAGGAAGTTTTAAAAAATGCACATTCAGCAGAGGCCGATGTCAGTATCTGCGCTAAGATCCTTAGTGAAATTTGTCAAAAATTAGATGTTAAAACTATTGAAAATCTATGGCTCTTAAGTGAAGAAGCAAGAATTCCAAGTGTTATGCCATTCGGAAAGCATAAGGGTTTAGCTATTGCAGATATTCCAAATGATTACAAGAGATGGCTTTTAAACCAAGATAATGTAGATCCATATTTGATTCAGGCTCTAGAGGTCGCTTAATAATGAGCGTCAATGAGGAGCAGGTAAGAATATCAAAGATATTATCTGAAAAAGGTCTATGTTCTAGAAGAGAAGCTGATAGATATATTGAACAAGGGCTAGTTTTATTAGATGGTGAAGTTGTAAGCGAACTAGGAACTCGTGCCTTCAGAAGCCAAAAAGTTGAGCTTATGAAAAAAGCGAGTTCTATTCAAGCATCTAAAGCAACTGTCATATTAAATAAACCCGTCGGTTATATTTCACACCTAGATGATGAGAAAGAATTTACTCCTGCATCGAGCCTTGTTACGCCAGATAATTTTTATGTTAATAATAATACAAAACAAAAATCAAGGTTTAATACAACTGGACTTGCACCAGCAGGAAGGCTTGATATTGATTCATCTGGGCTACTCGTTCTTACACAAGATGGCCGTATAGCCAAACAAATAATTGGTGAGAATGCAATAATTGAAAAAGAGTATTTAGTTCGCATTGATGGAACATTAAATAATACCTCCATGGACCTTCTAAATCATGGCCTTGCTCTTGATGATTATAAGTTAAAACCTGCAAAAGTTTTTTGGCAAAATGAAGATCAATTGAGCTTCACATTGATTGAGGGCCGTCACAGACAAATAAGAAGGATGTGTGATTTGGTTGGTGTTAAGGTGGTAGGATTAAAGCGGGTAAGAATAGGAAATGTTAGGCTTGGCGATATTCCAACAAAGCGCTGGCGTTTTTTAAACTCTAATGAGAGTTTTTAGGAATTAAATTTATTATGCATAAGTTAATCATCATCATTATTTTGTTTTCAACAATAGGTCAAGCTAGAGAATTAACTTATAACGAATTTACTTTAGGTAATTCTTTTTCTCCAATTGATAAATCCTATCTTGAATTAGAAGCAAAATGTAGGAAGAGCTATGATGAAAGGAATCAGAAGAAATATTATGAAGTTCTTCTATTTAGCAAAGGTAAACATGTTTTTGATCTAAATAAGCACTTCAAATCAAACTTAGCTGGTAGAAAGAATTTAAAAACACCATTTTATTCATTATCTGTATGGAATTGGTTTGATACGCTAGCAATTAAAACAAAAAAGCATAAATTTATGACAAATACAGATCAGAGAACAATGAGAAGAAACGAATTAATTCCAGAAGGTTTATTTGTTGATATTGTTAAATATGGCAAATTTAAGGTTTATTTTCATTTTTTATTAGATAACTCTAAGAGTGTTGGTAATTTTAAGATTATTAATCCTAGGGTTGTAAGAGATTGCGTAAATTAATTCGTTATTTTTAATGGAATTTCTAATAAGTGATTATCTCACTGCTTTTTTTATTTTTTTAGGAGCAGTTCTCTATTCTTCAGTTGGGCATGGCGGAGCATCATTCTATATTGCTATTATGGCTTTTATGGGCACGCCCATAACATCCATTAAACCCATTGGGTTAATCTTAAATATTATTGTATCTTCTGTAAGTAGCTATCGATATATTAGACATAAATTATTTAATATTAAAGTATTCTTACCCGTAGCTCTGGGATCAATTCCTGCTGCATTTATAGGTGGATATATTAGTCTCCCAGGATCTGTCTATCGACTTTTAGTAGGCTTAATACTAATAATTGGGGGATTACAATTTCTTTTTAATATATTTCGCAGTTCCGGTGTTGTAAAGAATAAAGTTAATCCATACCTTGGTTTTTTTGCTGGATTATTAATTGGCTTTATATCTGGCTTAACTGGAACAGGTGGTGGAATATTTTTATCCCCTTTGATTGTTTTTCTCGGCTGGACTTCGGTAAAAGGGGCATCTGGAACAGCAGCTTTATTTATATTATTTAATTCTATTGCTGGATTATTAGGAAGTATTACCTTAGTTAGATCATTACCTTCAGAAATCTATTTATATATACTAGCTGTTGTATTAGGTGTACTAATTGGAACTCAATTAGGTATTAAGTATTTGATGGAAGAGGGTGTAAAAAGGTCATTAGGTGTAGTATTAATTATTGCAGGTATTAAATTTATTTTAACGTAAAGGAAGTAAATTGGTTATAAAACCATCAAGCAAGCAGTTTTTTTGGTTATTTCTAATCGTAGGGGTTTTTCTGGCAATTTTTTTATGGGTTAATGATTTTTTCTCTCATCAAATATTTGTTGAGGAATTAGGCCGACAGATTGGTCTTTGTTCAGAGTCTTCTAAACAATGTGAATATGAGCGTCTTTTAGAATACCCACTAGAGAAATTAAATGCTAATCAAGCTAAGATTGTTGAGTTGAGTTTTTTGATTGAGGGTTACTTTGGTTACATGATTAAAACATTAAAAATTCTTGTTATATTTATATTGATTGGGTGCCTTCCTGCACTTAGAGATTTCTACTTTGAGATTCGGTCACATCTTAAATTAAAGCGTTAACCTTAAACACTATTTTTTCCAAGGAAAATGTTTCACCCTTAGTATCGGTTGCTGAAACTGTCAATTTCCCTGATTTTTTTCCTTTGAAATTAAATTTAATGTATGGGTCCTGGCTGATGCTAATTCCTCCCTTAACATTTAGAATCTTCTTACCATTGTAACTAAAGACAACATCTTTAACATACCATTCTGGAACAAACCAGCCATTAATTGAGTCTTTCATTAGCCCCGTAAAGTTTGGATGTTTAATTCGAGTTGTTACATAACGATCTTTTGTTGATTTAAGAAGTATTTTTCCTAAATCTGCTGTGTGTGCAGGGTCAGTTGAATCCATGTATCCACTGCATCCGCCAGAAGCGCGAATTGCAACCTGATTCATGTACAGCTTTCCATCGGTAGATTCACCTACAACCCTTACAAACGAGTCTGTTTCCATTCTAATTCTTGTAGACAAATCAATTGATTGTGTTGCTTCTGTTAATTGATAGGTGGCTGCGAGTTGAACTGGATTACCATCAATGATTAAAAAAATTTGTTTTATTTCTATACCTTCTTTAGCAGCTAATTGGATATTTATTGGAACTTGCGCACCACTAGAAGCTCTCTTAGGACCTGAGATTCTAATGAAGTCAGCTGTTGTAATATCTTTGTCTTTAAACATTCTCTCTTGAATATATGGCCAGAGTTCAGGGTTGGCATCAGATTTGGCAATAAATGATAGAGATGAAAAAGCAATAAGAATGATTACTTTTATCAGTGTTAGGCTTTTTAATTTAGCATTCATAATGTTAATTTAATCTAATCTACGATAAATGTCCAGAAGTCACTATACCTTTGCTTAATCATTGTTTTGTAGGTTTTTTAGCTCTTAGTGTTTCCATGTCTCCTTGGGATAAATCCAAAGCTCTGCCCTTTTTTAAATTAAGTATAAATAGCTAGGATTTGATCTGTTTGATATTTTACTTAAAGACCTAGATAACTTAGTTGACAGTTTGACATAAACTTGTCACAGTAATAGTAAGGAAACGAACAATCGTATTCTTAAGTACGCTTTATATTCGTAAATACGTGATCTAAATTTTATTAGGAGGAAATAAGATGAAACATTTATTACCGGCAGCGTTTATAGCTATTTTTATAGGAGGATGTGCAGCGACACCAGAACCTGAAGCACCATTCCACCCAACACAGGATGTTAATGCACAATCACAAGGTGGTAAAGGTTTTACTGCTGATGATGAATCAGTAGTTGATTTTGGTTTAGATGAACCAGAAGTAAAAGCATTTCATCCAACAGATGCTCTACTTATTGGTGGAAATGGAGGATTTAATCCTACAGGTGACGAAGAAAATGTCGTTGATTTAGAAAGTAACCAGTAAAAGATTAATTTTCATATAACGAAATGGGCTGAATGACTTAAATTCAGCTCATTTTTTTATTATACAAAGAATTAAACGGTCTCAGTTCCTCATGATTTTACTTAGTCTAACTTCATGTTCATCTTCATAGTAAAAATATTCCATTAGACTAGTATAGATTTGTAAATCTCAAGTTGAACCTTTGCAGTTACTTGTAATTGCATCTTCATCGATCTGGTTTATGTTTAATGACTTTTATTAACATAAACAAGGAGAAATACTATGTGGACTCAACCTCAAGCAACTGAAATGCGTTTTGGTTTTGAAGTAACTATGTACGTTTGCAATCGCTAATTTCATATGAAATATAGCAATCGTAAGAATACAGAAATTACTATTTGGCCGTTTCATAATTGGAAGTGTACTTGTCCAATTTGTTCAGCCAAATCTATTTAATTAACTTTTCTTTAAGGAGAAATATTATGTGGACAACACCAGCTGCAACAGAAATGCGTTTTGGTTTTGAAGTAACCATGTACGTAATGAATAAATAATTTTTTATTTATTTATATAAAAGCCCGATTTCTATCGGGCTTTTTTTATATTTAGCTATAATGATTTTATGAAGACAACCCTATTTACCTTTTTGCTTATTTTTTCTGTCCAGTCATACGCTGATTGGTCGTTAATCTATAAAGATCCAACAATAAAATCAGAATATTTTCTAAACCTAAATAACTATAAAAGAAATCAGGATAAGGTTAAGGCATGGACATTAGAAAATTTTCTAGAGCTTGAGAAAATTAATGCTTTAGAATATCGGTCTGTTAAGAGTTATGTTGAATTTGATTGTAAGGCTTCTCAGCTTAGAATTCTGGCCCATTCTCTTTATGAAGAGAATATGGGTAAAGGTAAGACAGTCTACTCAAAAGGAAGTCCTTTAGAGTGGATGAAAATAAATAAGAACACTGTATTTTCAGGTTATTCTCAAGTTTTATGTGCTGAATCAAACCAAGAATAAATTTTGGTTAGAATGTAATTTTATTTATAGGTAGATATTTACTAAGATTTTTTTTAAAATCATTTTTTATTTTTTCAAGCATATCTGCAGTATCAGCTTCAAAACGTAAAACAATTACAGGTGTAGTATTTGATGCTCTCATTAATCCAAACCCATTCTTGTACTCTACCCGTAAGCCGTCGATCATAATAATCTCTATTGCGTTCTCGAATTTTGCTTCTATTTGAAGCTTTTCTATTAATTTATGCTGCTCTCCTTCATTAAGGCTAATATTAATTTCGGGTGTACTAAAACCTTTAGGAAGTGCTTCAAGGACCTCAGAAGGATTGTCGTACTTACTTAAAATCTCTAGTAACCTTGCTCCGGCGTATAATCCATCATCAAAACCGTACCAACGATCAGAAAAAAAAGTATGTCCACTCATTTCTCCGGCAAGAAGCGCAGATTCTTCTTTCATTTTTGCTTTGATTAATGAATGTCCAGTTTTCCAGATCATTGGAATACCACCTTTATCCTTAATCCATTTAAATAAATGTCTCGTAGATTTTACATCGAAAATAATAGTAGTTCCTGGATTGTTTATTAAAACATCTTCGGCAAATAGTAAAAGTTGTCGGTCAGGATAAATAATTTCCCCCGATTTTGTAATAACACCTAGGCGGTCTCCATCCCCATCAAAAGCCAACCCTAATTCACTATTTGTTGTTTTAAGGATTTTCTGAAGGTCGATTAGATTTTTTGGGTTCGAAGGATCGGGATGATGATTTGGAAAATTTCCATCAACATCACAAAAAAGAGAATTTACCTTAACACCTAAACTAGAAAATAATTCTTCTGCACATACTCCGGCCGCTCCATTTCCACAGTCTATAGATATTGTCATTGGCCTTTCTAAACGAATAATTTCTTTGATTTTTTTTAAATAATTATTCTTAATATCCTGATAACAAAGCTCTCCTTCTCCAGTAATAAATTCTTTATCCAAAATACTCTGATATAAATATTGAATTTCATCTGGTGAGAGGGTTACCCCATCTACCATCATCTTAAGCCCATTATATTCTGGTGGGTTATGGCTACCAGTAATCATTACTCCTGAATGCGTCTGAAGGAAATGCGTAGAAAAATATAGCATTGGGGTTGTTACTAACCCAATATTAATAACGTCTATACCGGTTGAGAGTAAACCAGTTATTAATGCATTGCTTAATTTTGGACTTGATAATCTTCCATCATATCCCACACATATTTTTCTTTGTTTTTTTTTGGAGGCATAACTACCAAGAGCTCGACCAATTTTTTCTACACATTCTATAGTAAGTGTCTTATCAACAACTCCTCTTATATCATAAGCTTTAAAAATATTCGGCTCAGGAAGATTATTCATATTCATCTATCCATGCTAGCTGAATACCTTCGAGAATTCTTTCTCCACATTTACTATGGTCGTCATCAAATCCCTCTAGATTGATAACCCATTGGTATAAATCTGTAAAGCGAATGGTCTTAGGGTCTAATTCTGGATTTAGGTCAAATAGTTTTTCTGCTATCTCTTGTGAGTCAGTCCACTTCATAGTTTTCCTTTTATTTTTAATAAAGAACTAAATAATAAAACTTAGCTCATACAAAGCAATACATAAAAATTATATTCTAGACTAAATCGTTACATAAAATTTAATGGTCTAGCCATGATAAAATAAAAAATTACAATTTAAATAAAAAATATACTTATGTTTAGTAAATCAGACTTACTTAAGAATATAGACTCAGAAATTTGGAGACAAATTCTTAACGAAAATGAACGTCAGGAACAACATATTGAATTAATCGCTTCTGAAAATTATACAAGCCCTGCAGTTATGGAGGCTCAAGGTTCTCAGCTAACCAATAAATATGCTGAGGGGTACATTGGGAAAAGGTTTTATGGTGGGTGTGAGTTTGTTGATCAGGTTGAAAAATTAGCAATAGATAGATTGAAAGAACTTTATGGCGCTGAGTATGTTAATGTGCAGCCCCATTCGGGAAGCCAAGCTAACCAAGCTGTTTATTTTGCTATTTTAAAACCTGGCGATACTATTATGGGAATGAATTTAGGCCATGGCGGTCATCTCACTCATGGTTCTCCTGCAAATTTGTCTGGAAAATTATTTAACATTGTTCCATATGGTTTGAATCAAAACGAGGAGATTGATTATGACGAGATGGAGAGGTTAGCAATTGAGTCTAAACCTAAATTAATAATTGGTGGTGCATCAGCCTATGCTCTTCGTTTTGATTGGGAGAGAATGAGTCAAATTGCAAAAAAAGTAGGGGCCTATTTTATGGTGGATGTAGCTCATTATTCAGGATTGGTAGCAGGCCATGCTTATCCAAATCCAGTCCCATATGCAGATTTTGTTACTTCTACAACTCATAAATCACTGCGGGGACCTCGCGGGGGTTTTATAATAGCAAAGCCTGAATTTGAAAAGATAATAAATTCCTTCGTATTTCCTGCTATTCAAGGTGGCCCATTAATGCATGTTATTGCTGCAAAAGCTATTGCATTTAAAGAAGCTTTAAAACCAGAATTTAAAACATATCAAGCGCAAGTAATTAAAAATGCTCAGGCAATGGTAACTTCGCTCCAAGCTCGAGGCTATAAAATTATCTCGGGCCGAACTGAATCACACGTGTTTTTAGTAGATTTGAGAAAGCAAAAATTAACTGGGAAAGCTGCAGACCTTCTTTTAGGTAAAGCACATATAACAGTAAATAAAAATTCAATACCAAATGATCCAGAGAGTCCCTTTGTTACATCAGGTATCCGTCTAGGAACTCCAGCAATAACAACTAGAGGCTTTAAGGAGAAGGAGTCTAAAATTGTGGCAGATTTTATTGCAGATGTATTAGATCAACCAGAAAATGAAAGTAATATAGAATCGATAAAAGGAAAGGTAAGCCAACTTACTAAACAATTTCCTGTTTATGGCTAACTATTTATGAAATGTCCATTTTGTTCGCAGGATGATACTCAAGTCATTGATTCACGAGTCAATGAACAGGGAAATTCTATAAGGCGAAGGCGCCGCTGTTCGGGTTGTGAAAAAAGATTTACTACCTATGAGCATATAGAGCTATCTCTTCCCCAAGTGGTAAAGCAAGATGGAAAACGAGAAGAGTTTAGTAGGGATAAGTTATTACATTCATTCACAAGAGCACTCCATAAGAGACCTGTTCCAGTAGAATTTATTGACCAAGCTGTTGAAAGAATTGTAACTAAAATTTTAGCTAATGGTGATAGAGAAATTTATTCAAGAGATATGGGTGAGATTGTTATGTATGAATTGAAAAAATTAGATAAAGTAGCTTACATAAGATTTGCTTCAGTCTACAGAAGCTTTTCTGATGTTGAGGATTTTAATAATGCCATTAAAGATCTTGATTAACCGTTGAAAAATGAATCACTGATTTATAGCTTTATGAGTCAGGCACTTAGTCTGGCACAAAAAGCTTCATCTAGAACAAAACCTAACCCATATGTTGGTTGCGTTATTGTTAAAGGTAGCAATATTATTGGTCAAGGCTACCACTCAAAAGCAGGTGAAAGACATGCTGAAATAATAGCAATCGAGGATGCTGGAGAGTTTGCTCGGAATGCTGATTTGTATGTCACTCTTGAGCCATGTGCTCATTACGGAAAAACTCCGCCTTGTATTAAGAGTATTATATCAGCGGGAATTAAGAGAGTATTTATCGCAATGGAAGACCCCAACCCTTTGGTTAAAGGTAAAGGAATCTCGATTTTAAGAGAAAATAATATTGAGGTTATTACAGGCATATTAGTGGAACAGGCAACTGAAATTAATCTTGGTTTTATTACTAGAATGAGATTAGGGCGTCCTTATATCCGTTCAAAAATTGCTGCTTCATTAGATGGAAAGACAAGTCTAATGGGTGGTGAAAGCAAATGGATTTCATCTGAAGATTCAAGAAAGGATGTTCAGATCTGGAGGGAAAAATCTTGTGCAATTCTAACAGGAGTTGGAACAGTTAATTATGACGACCCAAATATGACTGTCCGACATATATCTGCAAAAAAACAACCATTAAGAGTAATTGTAGACACTAATCTTTCTGTTGATCTTAATTCTAAAATTTTAGCTCAAGAAAATATATTATTAGTTTATGGAAGAGACCCAAAAAATAAACTTAAATCATTGCTAGATCTTAAAGTTAATACTCTTTGTTTGCCTCTAGATAAGAAAAAAATTCATCTACATAAGCTCATGGAATACTTAGCTGAAACTGAAATTAATAACTTATGGGTTGAGGCAGGACCAAATTTAAATGGTTCATTACTGGAATTAGGATTGATAGATGAATTAATAACTTATATAGCTCCAATTTTGTTAGGGGGGAATGCAAACTCAATGTTTAATAATCCTGTTCTAAAATTAGTTAAAAATAAAATTCAACTAAAACTGCATGATGTTAGGAGCGTGGGCCCTGATCTTAGAATACAATCAAGAGTGATAAGGTAGTATGTGGATTGATAGTCACTGTCACTTAGATTTTTTCTCCGAAGCAATAATTAAAAAAATAATGAGATCTGCAAGAAATTCTCAAATAAGTAACATTGTTATTCCTTCTGTAAGCCCAGAGAATCTATCTCGTGTTCTAGATATAGCTGGACAAGATGATATCCTTTTTTATGCATTGGGTTTTCATCCAATCTATATCGATGAAATTAATAATAATGATCTTACCATCCTGTCAGATTGTGTTAAAAATAACTCCCCAGTTGCAATTGGTGAAATTGGAATAGACTTGTTCACTAGAAAAGATAATATATTCAAACAACAAGATTTCTTAGCAGCGCAATTAAAGATTGCCATTGATTATGATTTACCAGTAATTTTACATACACGAAATGCTATTGATGTTGTGCTAAAGTATTTACGTAAATACAAGGTAAGAGGAGGGATTGCCCATGCATTTAATGGTAGCAATCAACAGGCTTATCAATTTATTGATCTAGGATTTAAATTAGGCTTTGGTGGTGCAATGACTTTTCCTAGAGCTAATCATATTCAAAAGTTAGCTAAAGAACTCCCAATTGAGTCTATTGTGCTCGAAACAGATTCTCCGGATATGCCACCATTTTGGTTGGAAAGAGATGAACAAAATCAACCTAAAGAATTGGAGAAAATTGGAATGTTTTTAGCTGAATTAAGGGGTCTTGATCCGCATAAAATGGCTAGAATGATCAGTAAAAATACCTTTGAAGCACTACCAATGTTAGGTAAGTTATGCACATGATCTCAACACTTACATTAACATTTAAGAAAAAAACTAATGTTCTCAATGACATATAATAAGTTATTGTTTTTAAAGAATTTTTTTAACGATTAAAAATTAAGCGTTTAAAAAAAATCCTTTATAATTCATAGGTTGCATTTTTATACAACATTAATTCACAATGTTATCCACAGATATTGTGGACACTTTTTTATTAAATTTTAGGAGATTAAATTCATGTTGGTAGAGGGGAAGCAATATAGGACTATTTGGCCAAATAAAGCCCTCTCAGAGGTTACTATAATTGATCAAACATTTCTTCCATTTGAATTTAAATTAAGGCGTCTAAGAAGCCTAAATGAGATTGTAGAGGCAATAAAATCTATGAGAGTTCGTGGAGCTCCTTTAATAGGTGTTACAGCAGCATATGG
>JAQWQF010000032.1 GCA_029244935.1 Methylophilaceae bacterium
AGCCTTCATTAGGGCCTGTATTTGGTATGAAGGGCGGTGCTACAGGAGGGGGGTATGCGCAGGCAATTCCAATGGAGAATATTAACTTACATTTTACCGGAGACTTCCATGCCATTACCTCAGCAAACAATCTTCTTTCAGCACTGATTGATAATCATATTTATCATGGAAATGAATTAGGGATTGATCCAGATGCAATAACCTTCAAAAGAGGGTTAGACATGAATGATAGGTCGTTAAGAAAGATCAATATAGATAATGCCCGTTATCAATATCAAGGAGGATTTGATATTTCAGTAGCAAGTGAGGTGATGGCAATTTTTTGCTTAGCATCTTCATTAGATGACTTGACAAATAGATTGGGAGAAATACAAGTTGCACAAAATCTTGATAAGAATAAATCTCCTATATTTGCAAAAGATTTAAAAGCTCAAGGCTCAATGGCTGCTTTGTTAAAAGACGCATTTATGCCTAATTTGGTTCAAACATTGGAGCATAACCCAGTCTTAATTCATGGAGGCCCATTTGCTAATATTGCGCATGGATGTAACTCATATATTGCTACTCAATTAGGAGTAGATATGGCCGATTATGTTGTAACTGAGGCGGGTTTTGGCGCTGACCTAGGGGCGGAAAAATTTATTGATATTAAGTGTCGTCAAACAGGATTAAATCCTAGTTTAATTGTCATTGTAGCCACTATAAGGGCTATGAAATATCACGGTGGGAAAAAAGTTGAAGATCTCAATGATCAGGATCTGAATGCACTTGAGAAAGGATTTTCTAATCTTGAACGACATATTGAAAATTGTAGTCAACATTTTGGTTTAAATATAGTAGTTGCTATTAATCACTTTCAAACAGATACCGATGAGGAGGTGAAATTTGTGCAAGATAAAGTTAAGGACCTAGGTTTCAAGGCTATTTTATGTTCGCATTGGGGAAATGGCTCCAAAGGCGCAGAATTATTAGCCCAAGAGGCAATGACTCTTGTTGAAAAACCAAGTCAATTTAAATTTCTTTACGATACAAAAGATTCTATCGTATCCAAATTATCAACAATTGCTCAAAAAATTTACCGAGCCAAAGATGTTGTGTTTGAAGACGAGGCCTTAATACAGCTTAAAAAAATTGAAGATGAATATGCACATTTTCCAGTATGTATTGCAAAAACACCATACTCTTTTTCTGGTGATCCAAAGGGTATTGGTGCTGTGTCGGATCACACACTTACTATTAGAGAGATTAGGTTGGTTAGAGGTGCGGGCTTTATTGTTGCCATTTGTGGAAGTGTTATGACTATGCCTGGATTACCATTAAAACCAGCAAGCGAAGGAATCTCTATTAATAAGAATGGAGAAATTGAGGGATTAAGTTAGTATTGCTGATATTCTCTGAAACGAAGACAGCAGATGAATGGGTTGTAAGTAAATCAAAATTTATTGGGCATACTTTGATGGGGGATTCTAGGGAATCATTTCTTAACGATGTCTCGGAAATTTCACGTAAACATAAAACGGCAAATCACGTTGCATTTGCTTATCAAATTAGATCAAATAATAGTACAGATGCGTATTTTTATGATGCCGGAGAGCCATCAGGCACAGCTGGAAAACCACTACTAAAAATTTTAGAATCTAGAAAAGTTGTAAACTCCGGAATTGCTGTTGTTCGTTATTATGGGGGAGTAAATCTGGGTACTGGAGGGTTGGCTCGGGCTTATACTAAAGCCGGAATGATGGCACTAACAGGAACAAAGATAGAAAATTTTATCCCATTATATTTATATAATTTAACTATTAAATACAATATTTTAGATAAGATATCTAATTTAGTTTATGAGAGTGGTGGACTAATATTAGACCGAAATTTTGATACCGATGTACATCTTATTGCAAAGCTAACAAGAGAGGTAGCAGAGAACATTAATGATAACTTCCCGACAGTCAAAATTACCAGTTTAAGTAACAACTAAATTTTTATATTAAAAAATTATAGGAGTTTTTGGTTTCTTAGGCTTACCTTTTGACTCTTTTTTCTTATCTTTACTACCCATTTAATTTTCCTTAATTTTTATATCTAATCGAATAAATTTTACTATTTCTATCAGTTGAATATACCACTCTCTAATTGGATTCTGTTAATATAAAAAATATTTAATTATGGAGTCTGGTTATGAAGCTTGAATCAATTGCATTACATCATGGATATACTTCAGAGGAAACTACCAAGGCTGCTACTACGCCTATTTATCAAACTACTTCTTTTACCTTTGATAATACGCAGCACGGAGCGGACCTATTTGACTTAAAGGTTGAAGGAAATATTTATTCAAGGATTATGAATCCAACCAATGCTGTTTTGGAACAGCGTATGGCTGAAATGGAAGGGGGTATTGCTTCTCTTGCGCTTGCTTCGGGTATGGCGGCAATTACTTATGCAATCCAATGCATTACAAGAGTTGGAGATAATATTGTAAGTACTAGCCAATTATATGGCGGCACTTATAATCTTTTTGCACACTCATTACCTCAGCAAGGAATCCATGTAAAGATGGTTGATGCCGGTGACTTTAATGCTATTGAAGGAGCTATCGATGATAATACTAAGGCATTGTATTGTGAGTCCATTGGGAATCCTTTAGGTAATGTTGTTGATATAAAGGAGCTATCTACTATTGCTCACAAGCATGGTATACCTCTAATAGTTGATAATACAGTAGCTACTCCAGCTTTATGCAAGCCTATTGATTTTGGTGCAGATATTGTTATTCATTCACTTACAAAGTACATAGGAGGCCACGGTACTACGGTTGGTGGCGTGATTGTAGACTCTGGTAAGTTTGATTGGGCTAAAAATAAGGCACGCTATCCAATGCTAAATGAACCAGATCCTTCATATCATGGAGTTGTTTATACAGAAGCGTTAGGTCCCGCGGCCTTTATTGGCCGATGTAGAGTTGTCCCTTTAAGAAATACAGGAGCAGCACTTGCAGCTAGTAGTTCTTTTCAGATCATGCAGGGCCTTGAAACATTATGTTTAAGAATGGAAAGGCATTGTGAAAATGCAATGGCGTTAGCCAAATATCTTAAAAAACAACCTCAAATTACTTGGGTGAATTATGCAGGCTTACCTGATGATAAATATAACAGTACTTGTAAAAAAATTACTGGTGGCAAAGCCTCAGGAATAATTAGTTTTGGTGTTAAGGGTGGAGTTGAGGCCGGCGCTAAATTTATTGACGCTTTACAAATGATTCTTCGGTTAGTTAACATCGGCGATGCTAAATCATTGGCCTGTCATCCAGCATCAACCACTCATCGACAATTAGATGATGAGGAATTAAAAGCTGCTGGAGTGAGCAACGATATGGTTAGAATTTCAGTAGGTATTGAGCACATCGACGATATTATTGCAGATGTAAGCCAAGCACTAAAGGCATCAAAACATTAATGATTATTGAATTTATTTTAGGACTGATTTTATTAGGGGTACTTATTCTTTTATGGAAGTCGTTTAGCGCCAATGGAGACTCAGTCCAAAAATTGCT
This sequence comes from Methylophilaceae bacterium, assembly GCA_029244935.1. GTDB lineage: Bacteria > Pseudomonadota > Gammaproteobacteria > Burkholderiales > Methylophilaceae > BACL14. The sequence continues at coordinate 3,551 of JAQWQF010000032.1, forward strand.
CGAAGAAAAACATCGGCAAATGTTGGTGGATATTAATGACTCATTAAATAAGCAATCAGATCGTTTTAATAAAACTGTCACAGACGAATTAACATCTACTCGAGAATCATTAAAGGCTCTCCAACTTTCCCAGCAGGAAGCTTTATCTAAAATTCGCGAGGATGTAATTGAGAAGCTACATACAACTCTTGCAGAACAAGGAAAGTCACAGCAAGAGATTCTTCAAGGCTCTCTTAAAAATACAGCAATTCAACTAATGACGTCTGTTGAGGGATTAACTAAGACGGTAGATAAGAGGCTCGAAGAAATAACTGGAAAAGTTCATGAACGTTTAGAAGAGGGCTTTAAGAAAACTAATGCTACCTTTGTTAGTGTTATGGAACGACTGCAGACTATTGATGAAGCTCAAAAAAAGATTGATGGTCTTACGACCAATATGGTTAGTCTTCAAGAGCTTCTTGGCGACAAGAGATCACGAGGTGCTTTTGGTGAGATGCAATTAGAGGGATTAGTAAAGAATATTTTACCTCCTGATGCTTATTCACTTCAATTCACATTCTTGAGTGGCGCGAGAGCAGATTGTGTTTTATTTTTGCCTGAACCAACAGGAACAATTGCAGTTGACTCAAAATTTCCAATGGAAAATTATCAGAAAATGTTTAAGGTTGGTGATTCAAATGCCGACAAAGATAAAGCAAAAAAACAATTCAAATTAGATGTAAAAAAACACATTAGTGATATTGCAAAAAAATATATTATCCCAGAAGAAACCTCTGATGGAGCCGTTATGTTTATTCCGGCTGAGGCGGTTTTTGCTGAGATACATGCCTATCATCCAGAATTAATTCATGATTCTATGAGTCAAAAAGTATGGTTAGTTTCTCCTACAACCTTGATGGCAGTTTTAAATACTGCTAGGGCAGTTCTAAAAGATGTTGAGACTCGTAAGCAAGTTCATATTATTAAGTCAGAACTTGGCAAGCTTGGTAAGGAGTTTGAAAGGTTTGATACTCGTATGAAGAAATTAGCGGACAATATCCGGCAGGCTCATGAGCAGGCACAAGACGTCCACACAACAAGCCAGAAGATCTCAAGGCGTTTCACTCAGATTGAAAGAGTAGAGTTAAAAGATGACCCTAATTCTCTTCTGGAGTTCGAAGACTCAATAATTCCGAAGGAAAAGAATAGTGAAGATTAAGGTTTTATTTTTTGCCAGTATAAGAGAGATTTTTGATTGCAATGAAAAAATTGTAGATATCACACATAATGCAAATCTTACACCAGATCTATTACTTGAAAATTTTTCATCCACTGAAAAAGGTCCATGGCTAATTCTTCTTAATAAAAAAAAATTAGTTCGTGTTGCAATTAACCAAACAATTGCTGAGTGGCAATCCCCTTTATTTGATGGTGATGAACTTGCATTCCTCCCTCCCATCACAGGAGGTTAAATGAGTATTAGTATCCAAAAAGAAATATTTTCAACGGAGGATGTAATTTTAAAAATGAAGGAATCGAACTTATCGATTGGTGCTGTTGTAACGTTTACCGGTTTTGTCCGAGATTTTTATGATAACAAAGAAGGTAAAAAGTTAGAGCAATTAGAATTAGAGCATTATGCTGGGATGACAGAGAAAATGCTGTCAAAAATAGAATTAGAGGCTAATGCCCGATGGTTATTAGAAGATACTCAGATAATTCATCGAGTAGGGGTATTGTTACCTAGTGACCCCATTGTTTTAGTTGCTGTGGCATCCAAGCACCGGGGCGATGCATTTGATGCTTGCCATTTTATTATCGATTACCTTAAGGTTGATGCGCCTTTTTGGAAAAAAGAAAAAACCAATATGGATGAATATTGGGTAAATGATCGTAAGGAAGATTCTTTAAGTAAGGATCGCTGGGAAAAGGTTAGCAGTAAAAAGACTAATTAATTCGATACTTCTAAATAAGATTGAATTGGATCAGCGCCCATTTTTATTATGTTAGTATCACTTGAGCCACTAAAATCAACAGAAACAGAATCAACCGTTCTCATCTGTAAATTAAATGAAGATGTAGGGGTCACTTTAAGCGGATTTGTTAATTCAATTGTCCATAAAAGACGATCGGCATCTTCGCAGTCTGTTGCAAATGCCGAATTACTCTGGAGAAGGCTGCCGGTACCATTACCATTTCCAACTTCACCCATGTCTGTTAGGTCACCATTTGCCGCATATGGGTTTACAGAGTTATCATTATTTGTATCACAATCCCTTTCACTTAAATTATTAATTATTTCATAAGAGAAGGCGGGAGCTGCGTCATCTGCGTCGCCGCAGGTTATCATTTGTGTGCCTCCTGCAACTGTCGTACCATGCGGAGTATCTTCTGCATCATTTGCTACTCCACTCGGACCCGCGTTACTAGTCCAACATGCTTTACCTGTACTGCTGCTTGCACCTGTTACAGTATTTGTTGTTGCAATAGTATGCTTAATTCCCAACTTATTACTGAGAATTGCAACCATATATTTATATGTTCCAGGTCTTATTGAGAATGGTGGAATAGCTAAATTACCAGAAGCCGGAAATGTTACTGTGTGAATAATTGGGGTATCAATTGGTTTTAACATGTATTCACAGCCATCAAAGTTAAGCAGGCTAGGGTCACTTGTACAAAGCCCCATCATATGAAATCTTAATTGATATTCATCAGGTGTGTCATTACACGCATCGGTTGCCCCTAACTCTATAGTCGAAACCGGCGTCGTTGAGTTACCACTTACAGTAATTATTTCACCATTAGCATTTTTCAGGCATGTGCTGTCCCCAGCAAATGAAGTTCCAATAAATAAGCTATTTAAAAATAAGAAAATTAATAGGTTTAATAATTTATTCATGAGTTTAATATCCTGTGACCGTCACTGAGCCGGACTTTTTACTTTGTTTTACAATACTATTTTCACGACGTACTTTCTCGTAACGTCGATCCTCCATACTTTCTAATCTATATGCGTAATCACTTATCCAGTTTTTCTTGTTAGAGTCATTCGAGAAAGCTGCTACTAAATTGTAGTTTATAGCGATGTAGCTTTCATGAAGTGAAGTTGCTCCAGAATTAAATTTACGGCCAGCTTCAATCTCTAAGCCAGGAAATGTTGGAATCTGTGCTCTGAGTTGAACCTCATTTACATTAAGATCTTTAACATTAGAAATCTCAGTTTCCCATCTAGAATGTTTTACAAATAGAGTAGCCCAATTCATATATGGTAATGGCATACCTGCTTCAATATCAAAGCCATCTAAAGCATGTTCATCAAAACTATTTTTTCCCTTTTGCCAATCGGTAATAGCTTTATATATATTGGCATTCATTTCACCTACTGTCGTTCGGTATTCTAGTCCTAAACTAGTTCGTGCATGATTATAAGGAATTTCCCAATCAAAAAATGCATTTACCCCCATAAGAATATACTTGTTTTCAGAAAGCTTGCGATAACCTAAACCTCCGTTAAGTGTCGTACGATTATCATAGTAGGAAGCACTGAGTTGAGTAAAATAGGTGTTATAAATATCTTCTTCATCTGATAAGGGTTTAACAACCAAAATCGAAAATTTAGGCTTTGCACTATTACTTGTATAGATTCCGCCAGTAGTAAAAGACAATTCTACTGTGGAAAAATATTTTTCTAGATATGATTTACTGACACCAACACCTTTCTGCGCAACACTATCGACAACGCTGTCAGTAAGACCATCAACATCAACTGCCGCTAGATAACGAGCTAAATCGATACCTTTTGATTTATCAGTAGTTGTATTATTTCTCTCTGTTTCTGCGTAAAGACCTATAGATCCAAGAGAAAATATTAATAGGCCCAAAAAAAGTCTAATGATTTTCGCCATATTTATTGTTGTTATATAAAATTTATTTTTTATAACGTTAACATAAGTTTATGACTTATATGTGTATTTTGAGATAAATTGGTGTAAAAAAGTTGTAAAAAAACCACAAGTAAATGAATTAAATAATCTGTATTTCAGATTAAATATCTACAACTTTTTGCTAACACCTCTGATAGTATTGAGCTATTGTTTTTTAAATTAATATTAGGTGCTTTATGCAATTAAAAAAAGTTGTTTTTCCTGTAGCTGGTCATGGATCAAGATTCCTGCCTGCTACAAAAGCAACTCCAAAAGAAATGTTACCTATAGTTGATAAGCCACTTATTCAGTATGCGGTTGAGGAGGCTATTGATGCAGGCTTAACTGAATTAATTTTTGTCACTGGAAAAACTAAGCGAAGCATTGAAGAGCATTTTGATGCAAGCTTGAATATAAATGTTACAAACATTACTGAGTCGAAAAAAAGACTATTTGATGAGATGAACCATATCATTCCCGATCATGTTTCGTGCACATATATTAACCAAGAAGAGCCTTTAGGGTTGGGGCATGCCATTCTTCAGGCTAAACCAATAATTGGCGATGAGCCTTTTGCAGTAGTTTTAGCTGATGATTTGATTGATTCAAAGAAAGGTGTGCTAAAGCAAATGACTGAACAATACGTTGACATTAATTCAAGCTTAATTTCAGTTCAGAAAATTCAAAAAAAAGACTCAATTCATTATGGCATGATTGATACAGAAACAAGTAATGGAAGTATAAGAAAATTGACTGGAATTGTTGAAAAGCCTAATCCGGATGACTCTCCTTCAAATTTTGGTGTTGTCGGTCGATATATTTTTTCAAATCAGATCTTTTCATGTTTGGAAACTATTGGCTTTGGGACCGGAAATGAAATACAGCTTACCGATGCTATAAAGAAAATGATTGCCTCGCAATCTGTTTTTGCTTATGAATTTGAAGGTACTCGCTATGATTGTGGGGATAAGTTAGGGTATATCAAAGCCAATGTCGAGTATGCGTTAAAAGATAAGAAATTTGGTAATAAGTTTTTATCTTATCTTAAACAAAAGATTTTATAATGATGGACGATCTTATTGCCGACTCAAGAGTTATTTACACTAACGAAGATATAATCAAATCAATCGCTTCGTTAGCAGTTAAATTAAATCATTATTACCTTGGGAAAGAAGTTGTGTTGTTACCAGTAATGACTGGGGTAATTCCCTTTATTGGTAATCTTTTACCTCAGTTAAGTTTTAATCTTATAGTTAGTTACATTCATGTCTCAAGGTATCAAAATAATCTAGGTCAAGATCAAATTAAAGAAATTTATTTTCCTAAAGTTGAGTATATATCTAATAAAAATATACTAGTTTTAGATGATATTCATGATGAAGGAAATACATTAAATTTCATTCATAAGAAATTAAAAAATCAGGAGGCTAAAGAGGTTAAATCTGCTGTTTTATTTAATAAGAAAATAAAAAACAAAATAGCTGAACCCGATTTTAAATGCCTGGATGTTCCAGATTATTATGTTTACGGGTTCGGACTAGACTTTAATGGAATTGGGCGTAATATCCCTCATCTCTATGCACATGAAAAAAAGATTCGTCAGGATTAGATGAAAAATAATAATAAAAATATACGCGATAATGACCCTCAAAAAGAACGCGAGGATACATTGTATGAAAATCCGATTCCAAGTAGAGAATTAATTCTTGAGGTCATGACAAATCATGGTGTTCCTATTAAAAAAGATGATTTGATTAATTTGTTAGATATTAAGAAAAATGAAATTATTTTCTTTGAAAAGCGTTTACGAGCTATGGCAAGGCAAGGACAAATCCTTATAAATCGTAAAGATATCTTGTGCGTTTCCGAAAAATTAAATTTAATTTCTGGTCGTGTAATGGGTCATCCAGATGGGTTTGGTTTCTTAATACCTGACGATAAAACAGTTAAGGATATCTTTTTATCGCCAAGAGAATTGTCTCAGGTTCTTAATAATGATCGTGTAATGGTTCAAGTGACAGGTCAGGACAGAAAAGGCAGGCTTGAAGGTACGATTGTAGAAATATTAGAAAGAGTAAATAAAATCATTGTTGGCAGAGTTGTGCAGGGTGAGGGAGTAACAATTGTTGCAGCTGAAGATAAACGGATTAATCAAGATTTTTTAATTTCCCACAATGATGACATGAATGCTAAAACAGGGCAGGTTGTTGAAATTGAAGTTACGACTCAACCTGCGCGGCGTGTTAAACCAATGGGTAAAATTATAAAAATTCTTGGCAATTATAACGACAGTGGAATTGAAATAGAAATTGCACTAAGAAAACATCACCTTCCATATGAATTTTCTTCTGAAGCTCTGCACCAGGCAGAGACCTATTCAAAGAGTGTTCCTGCATCAGCTCACAAGGGAAGAAAGGATCTACGTAATTTACCTTTAGTGACTATAGATGGTGAAACAGCAAGAGATTTTGATGATGCTGTCTATGCTGTTTCAGAAAAAGATGGATGGCGACTCATAGTAGCTATTGCTGACGTGAGCTCATATGTATCACCTAAAACACCATTAGATGAAGAGGCGTTGGAGCGAGGAAACTCAGTTTATTTTCCTCGAAGAGTTATACCGATGCTGCCTGAGGCACTTTCAAATGGCTTATGCTCATTAAATCCAAATGTAGATAGGCTTTGTATGGTTTGTGACATGCTTATAAATGACAAAGGTAAGGTCACGTCTTATGAATTTTACCCTTCAGTTATGAATTCAAGGGCTAGACTCACTTATACGATTGTTGATCAAATATTAAATCAAAACAATAGAGAGCTTCAATCAGAATATGAAAATATTGTCCCTCACCTTATTAATTTACAAAAAGTTTTTGATGTTTTATTTGAACAAAGGCAGTTAAGAAGTGCTATTGAATTTGATTCAACTGAAACAACAATTATATTTAATGATCAAGGAAAAATCGATTTTATCAAGCCAGTCTATCGTAATCAGGCCCACCGTATTATTGAGGAGTGCATGTTGTCAGCAAATGTATGCGCAGCAGACTTCTTGTTAGATAATAATAGTAATGGACTATTTAGAAATCATGAAACACCTACTCCAGAAAAACTTGAAAATTTAAGAGGGTTTTTGCTTGAATTTGGTTTATCACTGAGTGGAGGTGATAAACCAACCTCAAAGAATTATGGGGAGTTAATAAAAAAAGTGACTGGCCGACCTGATGAACATTTATTGCAAACAGTCTTATTACGGTCTATGCAGCAGGCAGTCTATAGCAAAGAGAACAAAGGTCATTTTGGACTTGCATATGAGGCTTATACTCATTTCACTTCACCTATTCGACGATACCCAGACTTGATTGTTCATAGAGCTATTAAGGAAAAGTTAGCTGGAAAGAAGTCGAGTATAAAAAATATTAGCCAGATTGCTATGCATTGTTCTGGTACTGAAAGAAAAGCTGATGATGCTACAAGAGATGTTGAGTCATGGTTAAAATGCTATTTTATGCAAGATAAAGTAGGGAAAATTTTTGAGGGTACCGTAGCTGGAGTAACAGGTTTTGGTTTATTTGTAGAGTTAGATGATATTTATATTGAAGGCCTTCTTCATGTTACTGAATTAGGCAGTGATTATTTCGCTTATGATAAACAAAAGCATGCCATGGTTGGAGAAAGAACTAGTGCTCAGTATCGTCTTGGTGATAGATTGAAGGTTAAAGTAGTTAGAGTCGACCTAGAGACCTCAAAGATTGATTTCTCATTAGTAGGCGGAGAAAAAAGAAAAAAAAATAAAATTGAGAAGAAGAGAATTAAAAAAAGAAGATGAGTAAAGATAATAGGATTATCTATGGATTTCATTCCATTACCAGCTACATTCGTTTAGATGCTTCCTCGGTTAAGGAGATATACCTTGATGAGATGAGGAATGATGGCCGTGTTATGGATCTTATGAAGCTTATTAAGGAAAACGGTATTAAATACCATTTATCTAATAAAGATAGACTTGATGGGATGGCCAAAAAATTTAAGCATCAGGGCGTTGTTGCACTTATTATTGAGCGAAAAGCAAAATACCATACAATAGAGGATATTGTAGAGGGAGATTTAAAAGAACCTCCAATAATTCTTATACTTGACGGTATTGAAGACCCACATAATTTAGGAGCATGTTTTAGAGTAGCAGATGCTATGGGTGTTAATGCAGTTGTATGCCCAAAAGATAATGCTGTTGGTGTTAATGCAACTGTAAGGAAAGTTGCCTGCGGTGGTGCCGAATCTGTTCCTTTTATTGCTGTCACTAATTTAGGAAGAACAATCCGCTACCTTAAAGATATGGGAATATTTATTATTGGTACCGATGGTGAGAAAAAAAATAATTTATTTAAATCAAATCTTAAGGGACCAATAGCAATTGTTTTGGGGGCTGAAGGGAAGGGCATGCGAAGGCTAACTAAAGAGCTATGCGACACCTTAATCTCAATTCCAATGTTAGGCCAAGTTGAAAGTCTTAATGTTAGTGTAGCAGCAGGTATATTCCTGTCAGAAATTAGACGACAAAGAGATTTACCATAACCCGAGCTGCTTGTATGTTTTAGTTCTTATACGTCTCAGTAATGCAGGCTTTTTATTTAGATGATAACCATAAGATGGAATTATTTTTTGTAGTTTTGATTTATTTCGTTCACTGTTAAAGAGTTTATTTAGTACCTTAATCATGGATGAAGCTGCAACAGATGCCCCTGGGGAGGCACCTAATAGCGCAGCTAGATTGTTATTTTTTGCAAATATTATTTCTGTGCCAAATTCGAGTTTAGGACCACTAATGCGACAGTTCTTAATTATTTGGACCCTTTGTCCAGCAACGTATGTTGTCCAATCTTTATTTTTGACATTTGGATAAAATCCTTTAAGTTGGTTTACTCTTGATCTATTACTCATTAATGCTTGCTTAATAAGGTATACCAGTAAACTTAAATTTTTAAACATAACAAATATTAATGTTTTAATATTATTTCTTTTAATTGATTTAAAAAGATCTAGGCTCGATCCATATTTTAGAAATTTAAATGAAAAACCAGCAAACGGACCAAATAATAGTATTTCAGATCCATCAATAACTCTTAAATCTAGATGAGGGATGGACATAGGAGGGGCCTTTGGGAGTACGTGGCTATACACTTTTGCCTTATGTTTTTTAATTAAAGATTTGTTGTGAGAAATAAGCCATTTTCCACTAACGGGGTAACCAGCATAACCAAATGCTTCTTTTAATTTCATTTGTTGGAGAAGATTAATTGCCATTCCTCCAGCGCCAATAAAAACTACTTTGCTTTCATATGATAGTTTTTTATTTGAATTACTATTTGTAGTATTAATTATCCATTTATGTTCGTTTGCTCTTTTTATTTTAGTAACATTGGTATCAACAGAAAGGCTAAAATTTTTATTTTTTAAAAGAATTTGTAGGAGCTGGTTTGTTAGTTCTCCAAAATTAACATCAGCTCCATGAGAGACTTTTGTTGCAGCTATACATTCATTCAATTTTCTACCTTCAATTAGCAGAGGAGACCAATTTTTTATTGTTTTATAATCCTTGGCGAACTCCATCTCCTTAAATAATGGTTGTTTTTTTAAAGCCAAAAATCTTTTTTTTAATAATTCAACATTTTTTTCTCCCCAAACAAAGCTAATATGAGGTGTTTTTTTAAGAAATTTCTTAGGCTTGAATGTAGAATATTTTTTATCAAGATAGGCCCAGAACTGTAAAGAAACTTCAAACATTTCATTTATTTCAATTGCTCGCTTTATAATAATTTCACCTTCATTATTATTTGGAGTGTAATTTAATTCACAATATCCTGCATGACCTGTGCCTGCATTATTTAAAGGGCTAGAACTTTCTCTAGCGCATGCTGGTAGCTTTTCAATAATATGAATTTTAAATTTGGGGTTTAGTTCATTTATAAGAACTGCAAGTGTAAGGCTCATTACACCACCACCTACTAGTGTAATGTCATATTGATCCTGTGTTTTATACATCATATTAAGGAGCTCTAGATTAAATGGAAGATATAGGACTTAAAAGTTATTACATAATTAGTTGCCGACTAAGTTGGAAATATTATATCTAATGACTCTATATGTCTATCAAATATGGTTTTGATTTATTTATAAATATAAATGCTAACTGAGAATATTTTACAGTTCAATTGAACCTGAAAATATTTTTTGCTTTTATGGGATAATATTTTTTATGAGTACAATAAATAATCATGTAAATTTAGACGCTAAATTTCAACAGGGCGCTCAACTTCAGCAGAATGGAAACCTAAAAGATGCTGAGTACTCATATTTAGATATATTAAAGACACATCCACTTCATCCAGGTGCCAATACTATGCTTGGGATTATATATATCCAAACTGGACGAGAAAATGAAGGGGTAAAGCTATTAGAAGTGTCATTAACTCAAGATGTAAAACAATTTTGGGCACATAATGCACTCGGAGTTGGGTTGCTTAATTTAAAAAAATATCAATTGGCAGTTTCAAGTTTTAATCGAGCAATCAATATAAATCCTTCATATGCAGACGCTTATTTTAATTTAGGAAAAGCCCAGCGTGAACTTGGTAAGTCAAGAGATGCAATTGTTAGCTATTCAAAATGTATAGAGTTAGATAAAAATTATGCTGCAGCATTTAACAATAGAGGAACAATTTTTTTAGAGGATTTAAAGGATTACGATAAATCACTAGAAAATTTTCAACAATTTATTATATTAGCCCCTAATTCTTCATTAGGACTCAATAATCTTGGTAATGCATTGTATAAGCTTGAGCGTTATGATGAGGCAAAAAAATTCTATGACAAAGCCATTCAATTAAAAACTCAACATAATAAAAAAACTACCGAAAAAAAGAATTACGAGGACCAAATAAGTAAATATAGAAAAGATATAAAGCTGGATCCAGATAATGCCAAAGCACATTTAAAAATTGGTGACATTTTTCGTAAATTATATCGAATTGATGAAGCTGTTCAAAACTATGATCTTGCAATAAAAATTAAACCAGATTTTGTACAGGCACATATAAATCGTGGGATAGTTTTTATTAAGCAAAAATATTACGACGAAGCTGTTATTAATTTTAGTCAAGCAATTAAAATTGACCCAAATAATATTCAGGCATTAAGGCTCCGAAGTGCGGCTTTCAAAGAGCTTGATATGCATGCTGATGCAATTAAGGATGATGAGCGTGCAGTTGATCTCAACCCAGACACACTATATCTTTTAGGAAGTCTTCTAGACTCTAAAATGAAAATATGTAATTGGGAGAATTTTGATTGCCAAATTAATGAGATAACAAAAAAAATTAAAAATGAAGAGCATGTCATTGGTCCTTTCTTAGCCATAGCTTTTTTTGAAAATCCTAAGCTACATAAATTTTCTGCTGAATTGTATAATAAAAAAAATTATCCATTAAATAAGTTTTTTCCAAAAATAAAAAAATATCCAAAACACGAAAAAATTCGCATTGCCTATTTTTCTGGAGATTTTCGTAATCACCCCGTTTCTACGCTAACTGCAGAACTGTTCGAGTTACATAATTCTAATAAATTTGAGGTATATGCTTTTTCCTATGGGGCTAAAGATTTTGTTACACAGCGATTAGAGAAATCGTTTGATAAATTTATTGATATTGGAAAAATACCAGACAATGATGTTGTATTACTTGGCAGGGAAATGGAAATTGATATTGCCATTGATTTAAGTGGTTATTCTGGAGATGAAAGAGTAGGTATTTTTGCAGGAAAAGTGGCACCAATCCAATTGAGCTACATTGGATATCTTGGGACAATGGGGTCTGAATATTATGATTATTTGCTGGCCGATCAACATATTATTCCTAATAATATGAGAAAATGGTACACCGAAAAAATTATTTACCTTCCATCATTTCAGGTAAATGATAATAAAAGAGCTTTTCCGGATAAAGTTTTCCTCCGAGAGGATCTTGGTTTGCCTTCAAAAGGTTTTGTCTTCTGCTGCTTTAACAATAGCTACAAAATTTTACCATCGACTTTTGATAGCTGGATGAGAATTTTAAGTAAGGTAGATGATTCTGTTATTTTCCTGCTTGGTCCAAATAAAAATGTTAAGGACAACTTACAAAAAGAAGCAATAGCTCGAGATATCAATCCTGATAGATTAATTTTTGGTGAAAATGTTTCTATGTCTGATTATCTATCAAGATTTCACAATGCGGACCTTTTTCTTGATACAAGTCCATATAATGCAGGAGCGACAGCTAGTGATGCCCTAAGATCTGAATTACCTTTAATTACTTTGTTGGGCAATTCTTTTGCTAGTAGACATGCAGCTAGTATTTTGAGGGCAGTTGGTTTACCGGAATTAATAGCTAGGTCAACTGAAGAGTATGAGTCATTTGCAATTGAACTTGCAACTAACCCTGAGATGTTTCAAGCAATCAAAGCCAAACTAAGGAAAAATCTTTCAAGCTCACTATTATTAGATACTAAACTCTTTTCCAAAAATTTAGAGAGTGCATATCAAAAAATTTATCATCGCTACCAAGATGGCCTTGGCCCAGATCATATTTACATTAAATAATGAGTTTAACGGTTTACCAGTGGGAAGAGATAATTACCTCATTAGATAGGGATGAAATAGTGGGGTGAAACACCCCGCTATTTTCTAAGTGGCTCCCGAAGCTGGGCTCGAACCAGCGACAAACGGATTAACAGTCCGTTGCTCTACCAACTGAGCTATTCGGGAATAATCGAATGTGAGATGATAAGCAGAAAATGCAATTCGGTCAACTTTAACCTTCAATGGCTTTCTTAATTCTCTTTAATGCTTCAACTAAATTTTTCATCGACGTTGCAAATGATATTCTAAAGTGACCCTCAGATCCAAAAGCAGAACCAGGAACAACTGCCACCCCGGTATCTTCTAAAAGAAACTCAGAAAAAGATAAATCATTAGCAGCTGAAATTTTGTTTTTAGAAAATAGGATTTCAATAGCACTTCTTGCATCCGCAAATGCATAAAAAGAACCACTAGCGGGAATACATTTTATTCCTTCAATCTCATTTAAAGCTTTTAATACAAATGCATGCCTTTCTTTAAATGCTTTTATCATTGGTTTAATACAATCCTGGTTTCCTCGTAAGGCAGCTTCAGCAGCAACTTGCGATATTGATGTTGGGTTTGATGTTGATTGAGATTGTAATTTACACATAGCTTTAATAATAGCTCTGGGACCAGCTGCATAACCAATGCGCCATCCTGTCATCGAATAAGCTTTTGATACACCGTTAAGAACGATAACTTGACTCTTTAATTTTGGCTCAACCATTAAAATATTATTGAAGGGTATCTCATCAAGACTTATGTGTTCATAGATATCATCTGTTCCAATAAATACGTGTGGATGATCTAATAGAATATCTGCAAGGTCACGTAATTCAGCTTTACTATAAACAGCCCCAGTTGGGTTTGATGGTGAGTTGAGGAAGATGAGCTTAGTATTACTGGAAATAGCAGATAATAATTGTTTTGGAGTCATCTTAAATGATTGTTCAATTCCACATTGAACAATGACTGGTTTTGCCCCTGTTAATTGCACGATATCTGTATAGGAGACCCAGTAAGGTGCTGGAATTATTACCTCGTCATCTGGTTCAAGTAGAGCCAAACATAAATTAAAGATACATTGCTTTCCACCTACACCAACAATAATCTCATCTGTTCTAAAATCTAAACCATTCTCATTTTTAAATTTTTCAACTATAGCCGACTTAAGAGAGGGCATTCCTGAAACTTCAGTATATTTTGTAAATCCAGATTTTATTGCTTTAATTGCAGCTTCTTTAATGAATTCAGGCGTATCAAAATCAGGTTCTCCAGCTGCGAGCCCAATAATATCTTTCCCTTCAGATTTGAGTTTTAAGGCCTTGGCTGTGATTGCAAGGGTTGGGGACTCTTCAATTCTACTAACACAAGAAGACAATACGATTTTTGCCAAGGGTTGTTCCAAAAAATTAAATTTGATTAATTTTAGATTTTACTTAAAAAAATGCAATACACAAATAAACTTTTAACAATCTTTTTTGCATGTAATTATTTCATCAAGTTCATCAGCTTTTGCTGGATGTAGTTCCTTAAGTTTTGTCTTTATATTTTCAACCTTTGTTGTGTTGCCCTCACTATGGATAATAATCGCTATCTTAAATAATGCATCTGTATTTTTTGGGTCAATCTCAATAGCTTTTTCATAAGATATCTTGGCAATGTCTATATGATTAAGTTTTTCATTTACCAGGCCATTTTCATACCAGGCTTCTGTATTATTTTTTTCTTTTTTTGTCCATTCATCTGTGATGTACTTAAGAGTTTCCCAGTCTTCTTTGATTTTTGGAATCGCAATCTTAAGAAAGTAGGGTTTAGTATCTTCTGCTTCTTCCCATAATGCCTTTCCATTAATAGGAAATTCTTTTTCTGCGGGCAGAGTTCTTAAACGATGTATCCATTCTGCAGGCATTGAAAAATATGCACCATATCCAGTAGTCTTGAAGGTATTAATTCCTACTAAATTTCCCTCCATATCAAACAAACCACTACCACTTGCCCCCATTCGAAATTTAGCACTACTTCGAATAATTCGTCCATCATTTGATTTGTAGGTAGATATAACATAACCACCTGTAGTTAACGGAACTGGCGCACCATGTGAGTGACCAATGCTAGCTAACTCCTGACCCTTAACTAAATTTTTACTATCACCAATTGGAACAGGAATTCTATTCATATTAAAAACTGTAAGCAGACATAAATCTTGCCAGCGATCAGCCCTAACCTCTGTAATAGAATAACTAGTATCTCCTTGGGAAGCCCAAGGCTGCTTTGTATCTCTCAAAACATGACAGTTTGTAATAATTTCATTTTCTCCGACAATTACACCTGATCCATATGCTAATGCTCCAGTGTCGGTATAACCCCTAACCATTACGACGGAAGTCCATGCATGCATCAATTTCTTTTGGTCATATGCAAAAGTCGTGGTTGAAAATGTTAGGAGGAGTAAAAGGAAGATTTTTGTAGATTTCATGTAAATAGTAGCTTTCTTTAATTGATAACTTTTTCTAGACTTATCATAACAATTAAAGTTCTCAACCTGGTAAAATTACTTTTTTTTAGGTTAACTTCATTGAATCAAAAATTTCCAAATAGTCCATTTACATTATTTAAACCATTTGAGCCTGCAGGGGATCAACCAAACGCTATTGAAAGTTTAACTAGTGGAATTAATAATGGGGAAAAATTCCAAACTTTATTGGGGGTTACGGGCTCGGGAAAGACATATACTATCGCAAATGTTATTGCTAAAACAGGTCGGCCTGCAATTGTAATGGCAC
>JAQWQF010000019.1 GCA_029244935.1 Methylophilaceae bacterium
TCCATTTTTTTTCTTTTGAGTTATCAATTGAATGAGACTTTTTATTGTCATTTGGATATTTGCATTTGCTGAGGCTTCTGGATTCCCAACATTTAATTGCCCTTTGTTATCGACAACAAACTTTAATATTAATGCATCTATCTCTAGTTCAATTACTTTGCCACTATAGGGCTTTAGTTTTGTCTGCATCCAATCATTTTGCATTAGTAGATGATTAATTAATTTAGTTTTAAATTGCTCTATCAAAACTTATATCCCTTGTGAATTGCGACAATACCTGCATTTAGATTAATGTAGCTAACGCGCTCAAATCCTTCTTTGATAATTATTTTTTTTAGTGCATCCTGATCTGGATGCACTCTAATTGATTCAACCAAATATTGGTAACTTGCCTCATCATTGGCAATTATTTTTCCAAGCTTCGGAACAATATTAAATGAGAATGCATCATATAGCTTATTTAATGGCTGCCAAATTTTTGAAAACTCTAAAATGATTAATTTTCCTCCAGGACATAACACTCTATACATTTCAGACAATGCCTTATCTTTATGTGTCATATTTCTTAATCCGAATCCTACAGTGACACAATCAAAGTAATTGGTTGGAAAAGGCAGATTTTCAGCATCACATACTATTGAAGGTAATATGCTCCCATTATCAATTAGCTTTCTTTTGCCTTCCTTGAGCATGGAGTAATTAATATCAGTGTGAAAAATTTCATAATTCTTTTTTTCTTTAGAAAGGGCTAATGTCAGGTCTGCGGTTCCTGCAGCTATATCTAGTATCCTAGCATTTGATTTTAGAGGAGTTGTTTCAATTACTATTTTTTTCCAGATTCTATGAAGCCCAAAGGACATAACGTTATTCATTAAGTCATAATTTTTTGCAACAGAATTAAATACTTCCTTAACTTTTTTTACTTTCTCATCCTTATTTACATTTTTAAATCCAAAATTTACCTCATCATTCTTCATTTTTTTTCCTTTGAATTCCTGATGCATCAAGCTTTCCAATATATTCTGTCCACAATTCTTCATAGTTTTTTGCAAGCATGTGTAGGTACTGCCATGAATATAATCCCGTATCGTGCCCGTCTGAAAAGAAAATTTTAATTGCATAATTTCCTACAGGCTCAATATTATCGATACTAACATTTTCCTTACCAACCTGAAGAACTGCTTGTTCTGGGGCATGCCCCTGAACTTCTGCCGAAGGAGAGTAAACCCTCAGAAACTCACTCGAAAGCATACATTCTGTATTGTCATCAAAAATAATCTCTAGTAGTTTAGATTTTTGGTGAAATTTAATTTCACTTGGGGTAGGGGTTGTTGCCATTTAATTTATATTCACAAATAGTGAATCTTAACAGACTTGCAATTAAAAATTATTTGTTATGAATTAGGGAGCATAAGCGCTTTAATTTTTTTTAATGCATTCTGCTCTATCTGCCTAATTCTTTCAGCTGAAATCTTATATTTTTTTGCAAGGTCATGTAATGTTTCTGATTTATGATCATTAAGCCATCTTGCTTTAACAATTGCTCGACTGCGCTCATCTAATTTCGCTAATGCATTATTTAGTGATTTAGTATCGTTATCCTCTGTTTCATCTTTCTCAATTTGAGCTGATTGTTCAAGTGATTTGTCTTGAAGAAAAGATATTGGTCTATAGGAGTCATCTTCAGATTCATCGTCTGAATAGTCAATTGCTATCTCTTTACCGGCAAGACGATATTCCATCTCACGCACTTCATCTTCTTTTACATTTAATTCTAATGCTATCTCTGAAATCTCATGACTTTTAAGTGGCTGCAAAGTTTTTTTAAGGCTTCTTAGGTTAAAGAATAATTTACGTTGAGCTTTGGTTGTTGCTGTTTTAACAAGACGCCAATTTCTTACAACATATTCCTGTATTTCAGCTTTAATCCAATATATTGCAAATGAAACTAAACGAACTCCGCGGTCTGGATCAAATCGCTTTACAGCTTTCATTAGCCCAATATTACCCTCTTGAACAAGGTCTGCATGTGGAAGGTTATATCCACTATATGATCGAGCAACTTTCATTACCAATTTAAGATGTGAAAGAATTAGTTTTTTAGCAGCTTCTAAGTCATTGTTATTCTTAAGTTTACTCGCGAGTTCATATTCTTCCTCAGCTGTGAGCGAAGGAATGGTTCTAATGGTATGCTGGTATAGGCCAATGTCACCAGAAGGATACATCGCAGTTAATGATAAATTATTTGTCATATTTTTAATATTTTTTAGCACTCTTTATATGTGACTGCTAATTTTAATTAAAAGTTCGATTAAATACAAGGCTTTAGTAAGATTTTTCTAATTTTTTTATTGATTGTCTTGCAGCAAAGAAAGATGAAAATAGGCCAATAGTCATAGCTAAAAGTACAATAATTAGGTAATCGACAGCTGAAAGACCTACAAGAGTTATCGAATTGCCTAGGATATATTCATATTTTTCAGCTACATTGTTAAAGGCAAATACTATACTTTTTAGGGTACCTACAGTAATTATGCCACCACCAAGCCCATAGATTAATCCAGTATATATAAATGGTCGATGAATAAAGCTATTAGTAGCCCCTATAAGCTTACTAACTAGAATCTCATTTTGATAGGTTAAGGTTTGCAATCTAATAGTGTTGCCTATTATCACAATTAATACTATAACTAATAATGTTCCCAGAGAAAATAAACCAATTTTTACCATATAAATAATAGCTCTTAATTTCTTAATCCAGCTACCATCAATTACTATGTTATCTACCCCACTTATTAACTTCAAATCTTCAGTTAGTTTTTTTATTTTTACGTTACTTAGCGTGTTTAGTGTAATAAAAAATCCATCAGGAAGAGGGTTTTCTGATATTCCAATATCTAAAGTGGATAACTTTAATTTGGATTGTAGCTTTTCCCACGCAATTAATTTAGGCTCATAATGAATTTTTTTTATTTCTGAACTATTTTTTAAAGCTAAATCAATAAAATCAATTTGATCCTGACTGATGTCTTTTTTAAGGAAAATACTAATTTCTGCCTCATGTTGGATTTTTGTTGAGATTTGTCGAACATTTTCAACGATTAAATAACCTGCAGATGGAAGACAAAGGGTGATACCAATAATGACAAACATCATTATTGAGGCACTCAGGTTAGATTTAATTCTAATTAAACCTCTAGAAAAAGCTTGAAAGTGGTTATGAAAGTAGCGGAACATATTTGTCAGAATTACTTATTTGTCCTTTAATTAGATGAATCTGTTTAAATTTTATAGGAGATTGAGGTAGCTCGTGACAAGACACAATCACCGTAACTCCAACTTGTTGGAAGCTATAGAAAATATTCATTATTTCATCAGCATAACCCTTATCTAAATTACCTGTTGGTTCATCAGCTATTAAGATTGATGGTCTTGAAACGATAGCTCTTGCAATCGCTAGTCTTTGTTGTTCACCTCCGGATAATGTTATAGGGTTGACCTTCTCCTTGCTTAATAATCCAACTTTATTTAAGGCAGCCCTAACTCTCCTTGCAGAATCTGTAGGACTAATATCGTTAATCTCCAAAGGTAGCACAACATTTTCAAAACAATTACGATCATAGAGTAATTTATGATCCTGAAAAATCATCCCAAATTTTCTTCGAAGAAAAGGCATATCTTTATTTCTTAATTCTGACAAATTGGTATTTTCAAAAATAATAGACCCATTAGTGGGTTTTTCTACTGCAGACATTAATTTAAGTAATGTTGATTTTCCAGCACCTGAAGGACCAGTAACAAATACTAATTCCCCAGATGATATTTCTAGATTGATATCTTGGAGAACATCCATTTCGTTTGGATATTTTTTAAATACCTTATCAAATTTAATCATTCAAACATTGCCTCCGCATAATCTTTTGCATTAAATACTCTTAGATCATCTATACCTTCACCAACGCCAATAAAGCGGATAGGAATAGGGAGCTCTTTGGCAATTGCAGCTACAACTCCGCCTTTAGCAGTTCCATCAAGCTTTGTCATTACTAAACCTGTAATACCTAATGCCTCATTAAATACCTTTAGTTGATTAATTGCATTTTGGCCTGTGTTGGCATCTATAACTAAAAGAATTTCCTGTGGCGCTTGATTATGACATTTATTAATAACTCTTTTAATTTTAGTTATTTCGTCAATTAAATTTCTTTGTGTAGGAAGCCTTCCTGCTGTATCAGCAATAACAATATCAATATTCTTAGCTTTAGCAGAATTCACAGCATCAAAAATAACTGCACTAGGGTCTCCTTTTGTTTGACTGATAACCTGAACCTTGTTTCGTTCTCCCCATACATCAAGTTGTTCAGATGCTGCAGCCCTGAAGGTGTCGCCAGCCGCTATCAGCACGTTATGTTTTTTATCTATTAGTAATTTTGTTAATTTACCGATTGTAGTAGTTTTACCTGTTCCATTAACTCCAACCATCATTATTACAAAGGGATAAGTATTCTTTACTATCAGTGGGGCTTCAACTTTTTCTAAAAGTTTTGCTATTTCAAGCTTCAATAAATCTTTTAATTTTTTTGGGTCAGATATATTATTTTCCTTAACTGAAAACTTAACTTTTTCTATAAGAAATGAAGAGGCTGCTATGCCAACGTCGGCAGATAGCAATATCATTTCTAGCTCTTCATAAAAGTTTTCATCAATTTTGTTGACATGAAATAGGTCGCCTAATTGTGAACTAAGTTTTTCTCTTGTTTTACTTAGACCTGTTTTAATTTTTTCAGCAAACGAGAATATCCCAGATTTTTTTTCTATAGGCTTAACTACTTTAGGCTTTTCTACTTTAGGTTTAATTACTTTAGGCTTTATTACTTTAGGCTTTACTACTTTAGGTTTAATTACTTTAGGTTTCTTAGATATTGATTTTTTTACAAAGGGGGTTTTCTCGGAAGTTTTTTTCTCTGGAGTTTTTTTTACTAATTTTTTTAGAAATTCAAACATAATTTTTTAGAACTTAATTTTTGGACTATGGTCAATTACCCATTATTATACAAGTAATTATTAAAAAGGATTGCATGTGAATTTCTTAAAGTTGGTATTTATTTTTTGTTTAACACCTTTTTTAGCTCAGGCCGATCAAAATGTCCAAGAAATAACACTAAAAAATGGAATGAGAGTGTTGGTAAAAGAAGACCATCGTTCACCCGTTGTTGTTTCAATGGTTTGGTATAGAGCAGGAAGCCTTGATGAAGTTAATGGAAAAACTGGGGTTGCTCATGTTCTTGAACATATGATGTTCAAGGGTACAAAGACAACGAAACCTGGGGAATACTCAGAAATTGTCGCAGCTGCAGGTGGAAGAGAAAATGCATTTACTGGAGCAGATTACACGGCTTATTTTCAAAGGTTAGAAAAATCAAAGCTACCCATATCTATGAAGATGGAAGCTGACAGAATGCAAAACTTGGTCATCACAGAAGAAGAATTCAAAAAAGAAATTAGTGTTGTAATGGAAGAGCGTCGATGGAGAACTGATGATAAACCAAAGGCTCAGGTTAATGAGTTGTTTAACTCACTTGTATTTAGAGCTCATCCCTATGGAAAACCAATAGTTGGTTGGATGAATGACCTTCAAAATATGACATACGAAGACGCAATAGAATGGTATAAAATGTGGTATAGCCCTAGTAATGCAATTCTAGTAGTGGCTGGAGATGTAGATACTAAACAAGTTTTCGCTGAAGCAAGAAAGTATTTTAGTAAAATTCCGGCATATGAAATAGCTAAAAGGAAGCCTCAGTTTGAGCCAATACAGAATGGTTCAAGAAGGGCAGTTCTAAAAGCGCCAAGTAAGTTACCCTACATTCAAATGGGTTACCCTACACCCACATTAGGTAAGGACGGGATAACTAATAAGAAAGAAGCTTTTGCACTTGAGGTGTTAGTTGGAATTTTATCAGGTACTAGTTCATCCAGGCTTAATCAAAATTTAGTTAAAAAGACATCAAGAGCAATAAATGTCAATGCAGGCTACAGTATGCTTTCTCGAGGAGGCCAAAGTACATTTGAAATGTATGGGACACCTAGCGAAAAAGTTTCTGTAGTTGAATTAGAAAAATACCTGAAGCTTGAACTAAAAAATATTGTTGATCATGGAGTAACGGGTATTGAATTAAAAAGAGTCATAACAAGTGTTATTGCTGGCGAAGTTTACCAAAAAGACTCTGTTATGGGGGCAGCTATGCAAATTGGACAACTAGAAACTATGGGCTATTCTCATAAGATAGTTGATGATTATATTGATAATATAAAGAAAGTTACATCTAAAGATATTCAGGATGTCATTGAGAAATATTTCCATGATGATGCTTTAACAGTAGTTACATTGGATCCACAGCCTCTAGATAAAAATAAAACACCAAAAGGAAGACCTCATGCCCATTAAAGTTATTCTTATTTCAATGCTGATATTTCTTGCAAATTCTGCAAGTGCTGCATTGAATATTCAACATTGGAAATCAAGTAATGGGGCAAGTATATATTTTATTGAAAATCACGATTTACCAATAGTAGATATTAATGTTGATTTTAGGGCTGGAAGCGTTAGGGATACAAAACAAAAAAGTGGACTTGCTTCCCTTACAAATCATATGATGGTTTTGGGATCAGGTGGGATAAATGAAGAAGATTTAGCAAATCAGTTTATAGATATAGGTGCGCAATTGAATAGCTCATTTGATCAAGATAAAAGTGGATTTAGTTTACGTACTCTATCTGAGAAAAGACGTGAGGCTATTGATTTATTTACACTCGTTCTTCATAAACCAAATTTCGACAATCAAACTATTAAAAGAGAAAAGAAAAGATATATTGCAAGTATAACTCAATCAGAAACAATGCCTGAGTCAATAGCTTCTAAGGCTTTTATGAAAGTTTTGTATGGCGAACATCCATATGCTCTTCCTGGTTCTGGTGAAGTAGAGACAATAAAAAAAATAGGTAAAAAAGACCTACAAGATTTCTATAAAAATAATTATTTGTCAAATGAATTATCAATTGTAATAGTTGGCGATATTTCAAGAGAAGAAGCTGAAGATCTTGCTAAAAAAATTAGCATCGGGTTTCCTGGTAGTAAAATAGCTGAGGAAATTCCTTTGGTAAATTACAATGAGCAGCAAGATATTAAAATAAGCCACCCCTCAAAACAGGCACATTTATATTACGGTGCTCCAATAATCAAAAGAGGAGATCCTGATTTTCTAACACTATATTTAGGTAATTATATTTTAGGTGGTGGTGGGTTTGTATCGAGATTAACCCAAGAAATAAGAGAAGATAGAGGCTTAGCGTACAGTGTATATAGCTATTTTATGCCATTTCTTGAAGCTGGCCCTTTTCAAATAGGAATTCAAACAAAGAAGGATCAGGTTGAGGAAGCAAAAAAAATAATACAAAAAACAGTTAGTAATTTTATTAAAAATGGTCCAACTCAAAAAGAGTTACGAAGAGCAAAAGATTTCATGATCGGTGGATTTCCGCTAAGATTAGATAGTAATAAAAGTATCCTAGAATATGTAAGTATGATGGCTTTTTATAAGTATCCATTAGATTATCTTGAAACATTTACAACTCGGATTGATAGAATAACAGCTGAAGAAATAAAATCTGCTTTTCAAAGGCGTGTTGATATGAGTAAATTTTCTACAGTTATTGTTGGTAGTGAATAGGAATAGACAAAATACAGTAAAAATTATTGGTGGTTCATGGAAAAGAAAAAATATTTTTTTTTATGACTCTGATGGTTTGAGGCCTAGTTTAAATCGGATAAGAGATATATTATTTAATTGGTTAGGCCAGGATTTGTCCTATAAAAAATGCCTTGATTTATTTGCTGGAAGTGGTGTTCTAGGTTTTGAATCTTTGTCTAGGAATGCAGAATCATGTTCTCTTGTCGAAAAAAATAAACTAAATGCTTTAAATCTAACAAATAATAAAAAAAACTTAAATGCTGAAAATGCTTTCATTATAAATTCAACTGCTGAAACTTTTTTACAGAACAATAATGAATCCTTCGATATAATTTTCTATGACCCTCCATTTTCAATGATTAACCCAGACCTGCTTTTAAATGAAATTAAAAAACATTTAAAACCTGAAGGCGTCATATATTTTGAAACAAATCAACAATATTTAGGTAGTGAATTTAAAATTTTAAAGAATTCTAAGGCAGGAAAGGTATACTTTTATTTATTACAATGAATAAAAGTATATAAAAAATGATTGCTGTTTATCCGGGGTCTTTTGATCCAATAACTCTTGGTCATGAAGATATAATTATCCGCGCATCAAAGGTCTTTGATGAGGTTGTTGTGGGAGTAGCTAAAAATAATAAAAAAAATTGTTTACTAACCTTTAATCAAAGATTAGAGCTTACGAAGTCCTCTGTTGAAGGTAAAAAAAATGTTTCCGTATTAGGTTATGATGGATTAACTATTGATTTTTTAAGCTCTCTAGATGCTAGCGTTATTATTCGCGGCATAAGGAGCGAGAAAGATTTTATCTACGAGTCAGAAATTTCTAGTATGAATTATATAATGAATAAGAATATCGAAACATTTTTTCTACCATCCTCAGATAATTTTAAAGCTATTTCATCCTCTAGAATCAGAGAAATCTATGGGTTAGGTGGCGATATCTCTAAATTTGTATCTAAAAATACATTCAACTATTTAATGTTGCTTAGTAAATAATTATGGCCTTGATGATTACAGATGAGTGCATTAATTGTGATGTTTGTGAGCCAGAATGCCCTAATGATGCAATTTATCAGGGTATAGAAATCTATGAAATAAATCCAGGTTTATGTACAGAATGTGTAGGACATTTTGAAACTTCTCAATGCGTTGAGGTATGTCCGGTGGCATGTATTCCATTAAATCCTGATAAAATTGAATCCAAAGGGCAGCTATTGAAGAAGTACATACTACTTACTAAATCAAATTAATTGGAGAGCCCCATGCGTTTATTACATACGATGTTGCGAGTTAATGATCTGCAAGAATCTATAAGCTTTTATGATAAATTTTTTGGTATGAAAGTCTTAAGGCAGCAAGATTTTCCAGATGGAAAATTTTCATTAGCTTTTGTAGGCTACGGAGATGAAGAAAATAATACAGTAATAGAGTTGACTCATAATTGGGATACAAATAATTATGACCATGGGGAAGCCTATGGCCATATAGCTATAGAAGTTGATGATGCTTATGAAACATGCGCTAAAATTAAAGAGTTAGGCGGGAATGTGTTACGAGATGCTGGCCCAATGATGCATGGTAAGACGGTAATTGCATTTATTGAAGATCCGAGTGGGTATAAAGTTGAGCTGATTCAGAAGGGTACTTTTTAATCAAAAAAATCTTTTACCTTATCAACCCATGTTTTATGCCTAGGACTGTGTTTTCCGCTATCTGCTTGATTAAGAGTCTCTAGTTCGGACAGTAATCTTTTTTGTTCCTCAGTTAACTTTACGGGAGTTTCTATTGATACGTGACAGTGAAGGTCTCCATAATTACTTTCTCTAACTGGCTTTATACCTTTACCTTTAAGTCTAAATATTTTGCCTGTTTGTGTTTCTGCAGGAATCTTAATTTTTTCATTACCATCAAGAGTTGGGACATCTAAACTCCCTCCTAGAGCGGCAGTAGAAAAGCTTATTGGCATCTCGCAATGAAGGTGTGCACCATCGCGCGAAAAAATAGCATGTGGCTTGAGACCAACTACAACATAAAGGTCACCTGTAGGCCCACCATTTAAACCAGCCTCACCTTCGCCACTTAGTCGAATACGGTCACCTTCATCAACACCTGAGGGTATTTTAACCGACAATGTTTTAGATATTTCAGTCGTCCCAGAGCCTCTGCAGTCTAAACATGGATCCTTAATAATTTTTCCAGTTCCCTCGCAGTGTGGACAGGGTTGCTGAACAGAAAAAAATCCTTGTTGCATTCTAACTTGACCATGTCCTTTGCAAGTTTCACAAGAAGAGGGTTGCGTACCTTTTTTTGCACCTGAACCACTACATGGTTTACATGTCGACATTACAGGAATTGTAATCTTTTTTTCTGTTCCGCTTGCAGCCTGCTCTAATGAAATTTGCATATTATATCTAAGGTCAGCTCCTCGATAAACATTAGATCTTTGATTGCTTCTGCCTCCACCAAAAATATCCCCAAAGATATCTCCAAAATCACCAAAATCTGCTGCACCTGCTCCACCACCCATAGCTTGATCTACTCCGGCATGACCATATTGATCGTACATAGATTTTTTTTCAGGATCAGATAGAACATCATAAGCTTTTTTAACTTCTTTGAAGGTTTCGGTAGATTCTGGATTCCCATCATTCCGATCAGGATGATGTTTCATTGCAAGTTTTTTATAAGCTTTTTTAATTTCAACATCAGAAGCTTGTTGATTTAAACCTAGCGTATCGTAGTAATCTTTTTTATCGGCCATAGGGAGTTAAGAGTAGAGGTAACTTTTATTACCTCTACTATATATAGTTATTTATAGAATTTTTATTTTTTCTTACTGTCTTTCTTGTTGTCTTTCTTTACTTCTTCATATTCAGCATCAACAACGTCTCCTTCGACTGTCTTCTCCTTGGTTTTACTATCTTCTTTTGGTTCAGCTTGACCTGCTTGTTGGTCTGCATGTATTTTTTCAGTAAGTTTTTGTGATACTTCAGCCAGTGTTTTATTTTTAGCTTCAATGTCATCTTTATTATCACTCTTTAAAGACTCTTCAAGGTCACTAATAGCTTTTTCTATTTTTTCTTTCTCATCCTTTTCAATTTTATCAGGATTATCAGCCATCATTTTTTTAACTGAATGAATCATACCCTCAGAAAGGTTTTTTGCATCTACTAATTCCCTTAATTTTTTATCTTCTTCAGCATGAATTTCAGCATCATCTTCCATCTTTTTAATTTCTTCTTCACTAAGGCCACCACTAGATTTGATAACGATTTTATTTTCTTTTCCAGTAGTTTTATCCTTGGCATTAACGTGCAAGATACCATTTGCATCAAGATCAAATGTAACTTCTATCTGAGGTTTTCCTCTTGGCGCTGGTGGTATTTCATCTAAATTAAATTGCCCTAAACTTTTATTTCCAGCAGCCATTTCTCTTTCCCCCTGAAAGACGTTAATTGTAACTGCGCTTTGGTTATCTTCAGCAGTGGAAAATGTTTGTGATTCTTTTGTTGGGATCGTAGTATTTTTTTTAATTAATTTTGTCATAACACCACCCATTGTTTCAATTCCTAGACTCAGTGGAGTAACATCTAACAGTAAAACATCCTTCACATCACCTTGAAGAACTCCGCCCTGTATTGCAGCACCAACTGCAACTGCTTCATCAGGGTTAATATCTTTTCTTGGTTCAACTCCAAAAATCTCTTGTACTTTTTCCTGAACTTTAGGCATTCTAGTTTGACCACCCACAAGGATTACATCAGCAATCTCATTTGATGCCCCTGAATCCTTTAATGCTGTTTTACATGGTGCGATAGTTCTTTCTATAAGGTCTTCAACAAGTGATTCAAGTTTCGCTCTTGTTAATTTAACTACCAAATGCTTTGGTCCAGAAGCATCTGCAGTTAAGTATGGTAAATTTACTTCTGTTTGTGTACTGCTTGATAGCTCAATCTTAGCTTTTTCTGCAGCTTCTTTGAGTCGCTGCTTAACAAGCACATCCTGACTTATATCTACTCCATTTTCTTTTTTGAATTCTTCAGCAAGAAAATCAATTATTCTGTTGTCAAAATCCTCTCCACCTAAAAAGGTATCTCCGTTTGTTGATAAAACCTCAAACTGATGTTCACCATCTACACTTGATATTTCAATAATAGAAATATCAAAGGTACCACCACCTAAATCATAAACAGCTATCTTTCTGTCTCCTTCTTGTTTATCTAGACCAAAAGCTAATGCAGCTGCAGTCGGTTCGTTGATAATTCTTTTAACATCTAAACCTGAAATTTTACCTGCATCCTTTGTAGCTTGTCGTTGACTATCATTAAAGTATGCTGGAACAGTAATTACTGCTTCAGTTACTGTTTCTCCAAGATAGTCCTCTGCAGTTTTTTTCATTTTTCTTAATGTTTCTGCAGATATTTGAGGAGGCGCCATTTTTTCACCATGGACCTCTACCCAAGCATCACCATTATCAGCTTTAGCGATTGTGTATGGCATTAAATCAATATCTTTTTGGACCTCATCTTCTTCAAATTTTCGCCCAATAAGTCTCTTAACAGCATAAATAGTATTTTTTGGATTCGTGACAGCCTGACGTTTCGCAGGGGCACCAACCAATGTTTCTTCGCCCTCCTGATAGGCAATGATGGATGGAGTTGTTCGAGCTCCTTCTGCATTTTCTATTACTTTAGGCTTACCATTCTCCATAACTGAAACACATGAATTTGTAGTTCCTAAATCAATCCCAATTATTTTTGACATTTTGTTTTCCTTTAATATGTTTAATTTATTTTTGTTTTGATACTGTAACTAGTGCTGGTCTCAGAACACGATTGTTTAATTTGTATCCTTTTTGCATTACTGAAAGCACTTTATTTGGTTCATCTTCTGTTTCTATAATTGACATAGCTTGGTGATAGTTCGGATCAAATGACTCCCCAGTTGGATCAATTTCTTCAATACCAAATTTTCCAAAAATATCAATTAATTGTTTTTTTGTTAATTCCATTCCATTTTTATAGTCGTCTAATGTTGCTTTCTCAATTATTAGAGCAGCATCTAAACTATCCTTAACAAGCAGAATTTCTTGACTAAATCTTTCAACAGCAAATTTTCTTGATTTTTCAATTTCTTCTAAAGATCTTTTTCTTTGGTTTTCTGCCTCTGCTTTTGTATAAAGAATATCTGCTTCAAGTTTTAATAACTTTTCTTTAAGTTCATTTATTTCTTTTGTAGAACTAATAGCTTTCTTAGCTGGTTTCGCTTGTCTTTTTGTTTCGTTATTTGCCATATAGTAATAATTTTAAAAAATTTTAGATAAAACCAATATGGAGTTACTTTTATTTTTTTCAACCCCTAATTTTATTTTTGTTTGAAGATTTGACTTGTTATAGTTCTTTAACTGATAATGGCTGGCTTAGACAATAGAAATAAATAATATGAAAAATTCAATTATAGAAATAACTGAACGAATTAGAGAGAAAAGTAAACCAACCCGCACAGCATACCTTGAGCGAGTTAAATCTATGAAGCAAAGACAACGGGGTGCAGATAGAATGGGCTGCGCTAATGTTGCTCATGCTATTGCAGCGCTGCCTCAGAATGACAAATTAAAAATTGTTGAAAAAAAATCCCCAAATATTGGCATTGTTACAGCATATAACGATATGTTATCAGCCCATAAACCTTACGAAAATTATCCTCAGATTATTCGTGAAACAGCATCTAAACTAGGGGCAACAGCACAGGTCGCAGGAGGTGTCCCTGCTATGTGTGATGGCGTAACGCAAGGTGAACCTGGAATGGAGCTAAGTTTATTCTCAAGGGATACTATTGCAATGGGGGCAGCTATTGGTTTATCACATGATGTCTTTGATGGCACATTAATGCTGGGAATATGTGACAAAATTGTACCTGGGCTACTAATAGGAGCCCTACACTTTGGCCATTTACCAACTATATTTGTTCCCGCAGGACCAATGTCTACCGGAATTGATAACACTAAAAAATCTAAGGTTAGGGAATTGTACGCACAAGGAGAAGTGGGGCGCGAAGAATTACTTGAATCTGAGTCAGCTGCATACCATGGGGAAGGAACTTGTACATTTTATGGAACAGCAAACAGCAACCAAATGCTTATGGAGGCAATGGGACTTCATATTCCAGGATCAGCATTTGTTCATCCACATGATAATGTCCGAAAACTCTTAACTGAGGAGTCAGTAAGACAGATAATTCAAAATATTGAAGATCCTAATATGGTACCTATTGGCGAATTAGTTGATGAACGAGTTATTATTAATGCAATGGCTGCATTATTGTCTACTGGCGGCTCAACTAATCATTTAATACATTGGGTTGCAATAGCAAAAGCTGCTGGCATCATAATTGATTGGTCAGACTTCCATGATCTAGCAAAATCAATTCCATTACTAGCAAGCGTATATCCAAATGGAACGGCTGATGTTAATCAATTTCAGGAGGCTGGTGGGCCAGGATTCGTTATTAGAGAATTAATTGACTCCGGTTGCATGTTTCCTGATGTTGTGACTATTACAAAAGGTGGATTAGCGGAATATGGAAAGGTTCCTGTTGTTGAAGCTGGGAAATTAAAATGGCTAGATCTTCCATCCAAAAGCGGTGATGAATCAATTGTTAGAAAAGCAGACAATCCATTTAGTGAATCAGGAGGATTAAGGCTCCTAAAAGGGAATATTGGGAGATCAGTAATAAAGATATCTGCTGTTCCTGAAGAAAGACATATTATTGAAGCACCAGCAATAATTTTTAATAGCCAAGAAGAGTTATTAAATGCATTTGATGAAGGTAGTCTAGAAAAAGATTTTATTGCCGTAGTTCGTTTTCAGGGGCCTAAAGCAAATGGAATGCCAGAGCTTCATAAATTAACTCCTCCTTTATCTGTTATTCAAAATAAAGGATTCAAAGTAGCGATTGTTACTGATGGAAGAATGAGTGGTGCGTCAGGTAAGATTCCTGCTGCAATTCATATGAGCCCAGAAGCTGCAGCGGGCGGAGCAATTGCAAAAATTCGGGAAGGTGATGTGATTAGAATTAATGCTGTAGTAGGCACATTAAATGTCTTATTAGATGATAATTCTTGGGATGAAAGAGAACCAGTTATCATGACTGAGAAAGAAAAAATAAAAAATGGCCACGGAATTGGTAGGGAATTATTTGGCAGTATGCGAAATAATGTGTTGTCTGCCGAAGAAGGCGCTATTACTTGGATAAATTAACAAAGAGAATATATGAAAACTATTGAATTAGCTAAGTACGGACCTGTAATACCAGTGATTGTGATTAATCATATTGATGAGGCGATACCTCTTGCAGAAGCACTTCTTGAAGGCGGCATAAGAGTATTAGAAGTTACTTTAAGAACTGAATGTGGACTTAAAGCTATTGAAGCAATAGCAAAAAATGTTCCAGAAGCAATAGTAGGAGCAGGAACCTTAAGAACACCGGCAGATGCCACTAACGCAAAGCTTGCTGGAAGCCAGTTTGCAGTCAGCCCAGGGTTTACCTCAGAAATGGGTAAAATTTGTAGAGAGATCGATTTACCATTACTTCCAGGAGTTTCTTCTGGAAGTGAGGTTATGGCTGCAAATAATGAGGGGTATAAGTTTTTAAAGCTATTTCCTGCGGTTGCTGTTGGCGGCATTAATCTTCTAAAAGGTTTTTCAGGACCTTTTTCAGACGTAAAGTTTTGTCCTACAGGTGGTATAACTGTTGACTCTGCAAAAGACTTTTTATTGTTACCTAATGTTCCAGTTTGCGGAGGAACGTGGTTAACGCCAAAAGCTTTAGTAGAGAATAAAAAATGGGCAGATATAACTAAGCTTGCAAAAGAAGCTAGCAATATTTAGCTACAGAGATTCAATGCAAAATATAAATCAATATTCCACACTCATATTTGATTGTGATGGGGTGATATTAAATTCTAATTTCCAAAAAATTGAAGCATATAGAAATGCTGCACTCAAATTCGGAGCAGATACTGATCAAGCTGACGCTCTAGTTAAGTATCATATTGAGCTTACTGGAATTTCAAGAAATATTAAATTCGATTACTTTTTACAGACTATCATGAGGCGAAAGGTCACTGAAAAAGACATGAATTTCTTAGTTCAGAGCTTAAATACCGAGGTTATTTATCTTTTGAAGAATTGTGAAGTCACATTAGGTTTGGAGGCATTAAAAAAGCAGACCCAAGGTACAACATGGATGATTGCATCTGGGGGAGATCAGGAAGAATTAAGGTTTCTATTTTCAGATAAAAAAATTGATCATTTGTTTGATGGAGGTATATTTGGGAGCCCTAAATCTAAACACGACATTATCGAAAATTGTATATTGAATAATTCTTTTCTTCCAGCTTTATTTCTTGGCGACTCTCTTTATGATATTGAGACAGCAAAGAAATATAATTTAGACTTTATTTTTATCTCCGATTGGACTGACTTGGAGGATTGGGAGTTAATATGTAAGCAATATAATGTTGAATCTATAAGAACTGTGAGTGATTTAATTAAAATCTAACTAATTTTTTTAATTATTTTACTTGAACTTCGACCTTGCAATAGGGGAATAAGCTCAACTTTCCCTCCCCATTTTTTAATCTCTTTATGACCGACAACCTGATTTATAGAATAGTCATTACCCTTAATTAAAAAGTATGGCTTTATTTTTTTTATTAAATTAATAGGAGTATCATCATCAAAAATAATAACTGCGTCAACTGCTTCAAGACTACATAAAACTCTTGCTCTATCTGATTCATTAATAAATGGTCTATTATTACCCTTAAGCTTTCTAACTGATTTATCAGAATTTAAACCTACAATTAGGAAATCTACTTTATTTTTAGCTTGTTCTAAATAAGAAACATGGCCTGCATGAAGAATATCAAAACAACCGTTAGTAAAGCCTATTTTTTTTTTATTAATATGATGATGACTTAGCTTTTTTAATAAATCTTTTTCTGAAATTAGTTTATTTTTATCTCCATGAAATCCATCTTCTAACTCATTTATCAATTCATGTTTTTCAATTGGTGTCGTCCCAACTTTACTAATGACTATTCCAGCCGCAATATTTGCAATTTCTAGTGAATCTTGGAGTGTTAAATTGGCCATCATACCTACTGCTATCGCAGCAATAATAGTATCTCCAGCACCAGATACATCAAATACTTGTTTAAGTTTTGATGCAGGTATAGTTTGTATTTTTTTCTCAGTAATAAGTTTGACTCCTAAGTCGCCTTGAGTCATTGCTATAAATTCAATATCAAATTCTCGCCTTGCTTTTTTAAGACTTTTCTCAAGGGCGAGTTCATTTCTATCTTTGTTGTTTGTGAGGGTGCATGCCTCATTTTTGTTAGGAGTTAGTGCAGTAACCCCCTTATATTTTTCTAGATCATTTCCTTTTGGGTCAGCAATAACGGGAATTTTCATTTTCTTTGCTGTTTTAACTATAGACTTCATTAGCTCTAAAGAAATTAAGCCTTTAGCATAATCAGAAATAACAATAATTGAGGGTCTTTGCTTAATTAAATCTAATATTTTTTTTATACTATTTTTATCTAGTGATAATAAAATTTCTTCTTCATCAATTCTGATAATTTGTTGTTGCCCACTGATAATTCTAGTTTTGGTAGTAGTTGGGCCCTTACTTTTTATTACTCCTTTAGTAGAAATTAACTTTTCTCTAATAAGTTGAGTTAAGTTCTCTCCATTTATATCTTTTCCAATTAATCCAGCTATGGTTGTCTTAATACCTAGCCCACTTAGGTTCGCAGCTACATTTGCTGCTCCACCCATACGAAATTGTTCGTTACTTTTTTTTAAAATAGGAATAGGTGCCTCAGGTGAAATACGTGTTATTTCTCCAAATATATATCGATCTAGCATTAAGTCACCAACAACAAGGCACCATTGATCTTTGTTTGTAAATTTGGTTTTTAATTTTTCGATTAATATTCGTTCCATATATTTTATACCTTAGTTTTAATTCTGAAGAAGTTATGCGTATGGATCATTGCTCACTAAATAATTTTGCACATAATCTGATATTCCCTCAGAAAGCGTTTTAAATTTACTTTTAAATCCTACTTCTCTTATTTTATTAATATTTGCCTCTGTAAAGTACTGATACTTTTCTTTTAGGTCGTTGGGCAAATCGATATATTTAATAGCTGAATTATTTCCACCTAAATTATTTGCAACAGATTCACCAATAGCTTTAAATGGTTTAGCTTTTCCAGTTCCTACATTAAATAATCCAGAAATATTTCGATTCTTTAATAAATATACTACACACTCAACAGCATCTTTAACATATATGAAATCTCTTAATTGCATCCCATCATCATAATCTGAATGCTCACTTTTAAAGAGTCTGATCTCCTGCTCTTTTTGGTATTGTTTGAATGCATGATAAACAACACTTGCCATTCTTCCCTTATGATATTCGTTTGGACCATATACGTTAAAGAATTTAAGCCCACACCACTGCGGAGGTATTTCTGATTGAACCTGAGATTGCTGCAGAACCCATTGATCAAAAAAATGTTTGGAATACCCGTAAGCATTAAGGGGTGCTAAATTGTTTATTTCTTTTTCGCTGTCATTGTAACCATGTTCTCCTAGCCCATATGTAGCAGCAGAGCTTGCATAAATAAATGGAATATTATTTTTAGCACACCAACACCAAAGCATTTGACTGTAGCGAATATTTGAATTTAATAAACGATTAAAATTATTTTCTGTTGTAGTACTTATAGCTCCCATATGAATAACAGCAGAAATCTTATTTTTTTTTATTAGATATTTGTTTAGGTCATTCTTATGTATAAATTCAGAAAACTTTCGTTTTGAAATATTTTTTTCTTGATTAGGATTAATCAAATCATCAACAATAACAAATTGATCTTCATTAAGAATGGTATTAAGGTGCCATGCAATTATGCTTCCAATCATGCCAGCGCCGCCTGTAAGGATTATCATATTGTCTTTTTTATCTTATCGTATTGTTGCTTAGTCTTTATCGAAGCCCTTTTTTCTTTATCTGCAAGCCATTTATTATCTAACCAACCACTTAGATGATCGCTTAAAATTTTAGACATAGCTTTAATCCACATAGGATTATGATTAAGCGCAGGAATATAAAAGTATTTACCACCTCCATGTTCCTTAAAAATAGCTTTTCCTTCAATATTAATTTCTTCTAATGTTTCTAGACAGTCACTGGAAAAACCAGGACAGATTACATGAACATTTTTTTCTTTATTAGTTCCAAGGCCCTTAATGATATCGGCAAAATATGGCTTTAACCATTCTGCTTTACCAAAACGGGACTGGAAACAAACTTGATACATATCATCTTTAAGATTTAATGCTTCAGCAAGAAGTCGTCCTGTCTTGTGGCATTCGCAATGGTATGGATCACCTTGCATTAAGGATCTTTTTGGAATTCCATGAAAGCTCATGACCAGTTTTGTTGGTTTTCCATTTTTTTTCCAAAAATCTAGAATAGAATCCTTTAGTGCATTTATGTATGCTGGATGATCATGATAATTTCTAATTGTTCTGATTGCAGGGACATTTCTTGCCCGCAAAAGAATTCGCCATAAGCTATCCATAGAAGATGCAGTTGAAGAGGCAGCATATTGAGGATAGAGGGGGAGTAAAATAATTTTAGTACAATTTTTCCTCTTTAGTTTTTTGAATGCCTCAGGCATTGAAGGATTTCCGTAACTCATTCCTAATTCCACTTCAATTGGTTCTTTGTAGTCTTTTTTTAATTGCTTTTTTAGTAATAACATTTGTTTTTTTGCATTAACTAATAATGGAGATCCTTCCTTTGTCCAAATCTGTTGATATTTTTTCGCAGAAGCAGATGGCCGAATTACTAAAATAATACAGTGTAAAATCCAACACCAAATAAAGCGGGGTATTTCAACTACTCTTCTATCCATAAGAAATTGACCCAGATATTTTCGTAAGGATTTTGCATCAGGGGCATCTGGAGTACCAAGATTGGCTAGTATTATTCCAATTCTCGGTGGGTCTCCATGCTTGTAATTTGGTTCAGGTTGGTAATAGCTCATATTTTATTTAATTAATTGAATTGAATTGCTTAACAGTTTAGCAGTGATGTCTACAATCGGAATAACTCTTTCGTATGCCATTCTAGTCGGCCCAATTACACCGATAGTACCTAAAACTTCGCCGTTAGCATGATATGGCGCAGTAATAACACTACACTCATCAAGGGCCTGGTAGCCTGATTCCTGTCCGATAAAAATTTGCATGCCATCTGCTTGGTAGCTTTTATCTAGAAGGTTAAGTAATGCAGATTTTTTTTCAAATACTTCTATAATTTTTTTTATGCTGGTAACGTTTTGAGATAATTCATTAGACCCCAATAAATTGCCTTGGCCAGATATAACAATATTGTCATTTTTTATCTCATCTGAAGACGTTTCAATTGCTGCTGTCATTAAATTTATCATTTCTTTTTTCATATTATTTAGTTCATTTGAAATTTTTATTTTTGTATCTTCAATTGAATGCCCTTCAAATTTATGATTAAAATAATTTGATGCTTCTAAAAGTGTTCCTTGGTCATAATTTTGATCTGTGAAAAGTACTCGATTCTGAACGTTACCATCATCTGTCACAATTATTACTAAAACTCTTTTATCTGAGAGACTTAAAAATTCAATATGTTTGAAGGTAAGTTTCTTTGCTTTAGGAATCATTACTACCCCAGCAAATTTAGTTAATTCAGAAAGTGCCTCAGAAACAGAACTTCCAAGATGCTTATTATCAGAAAGTATTAATTGTTTTTTTAGCAGAGAAAGCTCTTTTTCATTAGGTGACTGCATTGTCAATAGGCTGTCTACGAAGAAGCGATAACCCATTTGCGTTGGGACTCTTCCCGATGATGTATGTGGACTTAGAATAAAACCAGCATCCTCAAGGTCTTTCATAACTCCCCTAATTGAAGCCGAACTAAGTGCAAGGCCAGATGAGGACGCAAGTGATTTAGAGGCTACGGGCTGCCCATCTTTAATATGCTGCTTTATTAATGCTCTTAATAGAGTTTGTGCCCTGATATCTAAGCTCATTTAAATTGAATTAATTCTTTCCTTAGAAGATGAATCGATTAAAATAGATTTTATAATATGTTTTATTTTACTAATTCAAAACTAATATAGCTAGAATAAAAAACAATAGTGAGTAAATTTAATAAAATTGCTGTAATTGGAAAGTATCCCTCCTTTGAGGAGGTTGGTGATTTTCACTCGCAATTAATTCAGTTAGTTGGTCATTTAAGCAATAAAAATGTTGAATTAATTATCGAGGAAAAAACTCAACAACAGATTAATTTAGATCAGTTTAAATCTTTACCCCTTAAAGATATCGGCCCTCAAGTTGATGTGGCTATTATTGTAGGTGGTGACGGAACAATGCTAGGTGTTGCCAGATCATTAGTAGACTCTCAAATTCCTTTAATAGGTGTCAATAGAGGAAGGTTTGGTTTCTTAGCAGATTTAAATATTAATACCATGTTTGCAAATATTGATATGATTTTAGATGGCGATTATATCCGCGACGATAGAATGTTAATTGATACTAGAATTATTAGATCTGATAAAGTAATTTATAAGTCTCAATCTCTAAATGATGTTGTCATTAAAAGTGGTTTAAAATTAATTGAATTAGAGGTTACTATTGACGATCGCTTTGTTCACACACAAAGATCAGACGGCATAATTGTAAGCACTCCGACAGGCACAACTGCCTATGCTTTGTCAGCAGGAGGGCCTATTCTCCACCCTAATTTAGATGCAATTTCAATAGTACCAATTAACCCCCATACTTTAAGCAACAGACCAATTGCTGTTAGTGGAAATAGTAAAATAGTAATTAAAATAATTCATATAGATGAGGCGTATGCAAGTATCGATGGGCAAATTAAGTTTCCCTTAGACCTAAGAGATCGTATTGAAATTCAAAAAGCAAAGCAAAGCATATCTATTCTCCATCCGAATAATTATTGTTATTTCGAAATGTTAAGAAATAAGTTAAATTGGGGCTAGGCTCAAATTATGCTTGAAAGTTTATCTATTACAAATTTTGTTATTGTTGACCAACTTGAATTAAATTTTAATGGTGGATTTACTGCGCTTACTGGTGAAACTGGGGCAGGTAAGTCAATTCTTATTGATGCACTTTCATTAGCATTGGGAAGTAGAAGTGAGAGTGGTATTGTCAGAAATGGTTGTGAAAAGTCAGAAATTTCAGCATCTTTTAATATTGTTAACAATCGTGATGCTAATGAATGGTTAAATAATCATGATATTGAAACAGAAGGTGAACTACTTCTTAGGCGTGTAGTTTTTTTAGATGGAAGATCTAAAGCCTATATCAATGGGTCATCTTCTACTATTAATCAGTTACGTGAACTTGGAGAATTATTGGTAGATATCTACAGTCAAAACTCTCATCATTCATTATTAAAAGTTTCAACTCAGAGAGATATTCTTGATAATTTTTCTAATCTTAAAAGTAACGTAAGTTTAGTGAAGAAATTATATAAGACATGGCATCAATTATTTATAGAGCATGAAAATTTTGAAAAAAATCGTGAGTCATATCGACTAGAGTTAGAAGAATTAAATGAAAAATTTACTCAATACCAACCACTCGAATTTTCATTGGAAAATTGGGAAAGTATTCAACAGCAACACAAGGCTTTAAATAATCGCACTGAATTAATTTTAGGCACTCAAAAAGTGTTATCTATTCTTAATAACGAAGAATCACTAGCAATTAATAAGCAACTTACAGATCTAAATAGTCATTTAACTAGCCTGGTCCAACTTGATGATTCACTAAATATTCATATTAAGACATTAGATGCAGCAACACTTGAGCTGGCAGAAATGGCCAGAGAATTGAATCGCTATGCTCAATCCTTAGAAGAAAACCATGAATTACAAAAAGAAATTGAAAAGAAAATTCAGCTTACATTTGATTTTCTTAGAAAGTACAGATTGAAACCTGACGAGTTAGAAGATGCCAGTAAATTATGGCAAGAGAGAATTACACTTTTAAATAATATTTTGGGAGAGTCTGGGATTGAAGTTGCTTTAAATCAAGCAAA
Organism: Methylophilaceae bacterium; assembly: GCA_029244935.1. GTDB lineage: Bacteria > Pseudomonadota > Gammaproteobacteria > Burkholderiales > Methylophilaceae > BACL14. Next base: position 22,953 of record JAQWQF010000019.1, read on the forward strand.
AGATGATTATGATAAAGCGGCATTAGAGCTATCTAAACTTAGATCAGTTGCTTCAAAAACTCTCAGTAATGAAATTACAGATAAATTAAAACAACTTTCGTTTACACATGGAAAATTTTTAGTGAATTTAAAACCAGTTGAGCCAAGTCAGTTTGGAAACGAGCAAGTTGAATTTTTGATATCAACTTATCTAGGCGCTGAGCTGAGGCCTATCCAAAAAGTCGCGTCAGGTGGTGAGTTATCTCGTATCAGCCTAGCCATAAGAGTTTGCTCTATTGCAGATGCAAATATACCTTCAATGATTTTTGATGAGGTTGATGTTGGTATTGGGGGAGGAGTTGCTGAAATTGTTGGAAAACTATTAAAATCATTAGGTGAATCTAATGAGAGACAAATTTTTGTTATTACTCATTTACCACAAGTCGCTGCTCAGTCTAAGTATCATTTTAAGGTTTCAAAAAACCAGGTTAATAATCAAACAATTAGCCATATTGAATTGCTTAATGAAAAAGATCGAGTAAATGAAGTTGCTCGAATGTTGGGAGGAATTGAAATTACAACAAAAACATTAGATCACGCCAAAGAAATTTTAAGCTAGTCTTTTTTAGGGGACTTATAATATATTATCTATTTTTTTTATCTATGCGACGGCTGCAAGCTTTTTTTGTACAATCAGCAGATATATACAATGAATGATCAATTATTTTAAAGTCTAATGAATTGGCAACTTGTTCTTGAATTCGTTCAATATCATTATTCAAAAATTCTTGTACGTAGCCACATTGCGTACATACAATATGATCATGATGAGATTTTTGATTAAGTTCGAATACAGCTTTCCCAGACTCAAAATGATGCTTTATTAATAAGCCAGCTTGTTCAAATTGGGTTAAAACCCTATAAATTGTTGCAAGACCAACTTCATCCCCAGAAGATATCATTACTTTGTATACATCTTCAGCTGATAAATGTCTATCTTTTGAATTTTCAAATATGCTGAGGACTTTTAATCTCGGAAGCGTTGCCTTTAATCCGGTCTTTTTCAGATTTATATGATCATCCATAATGGTTTCCTCCAAAATTAAATAAACCTAATAATCACATGGTATATTATCAATCTTTTTAAATAAAGCCATATCTAATGAGATTAGTAGTAATTCTATCTATTTTTTTATTATCCTGTAGCTTTCAGAATCCAATTGATATTCCTACTAAGGTTTATAAGCTAGATATTAAGCAGGGTAATGAGATAGATTCTGAGATGCTTCTTCAGCTAAAGCCAGGAATGACAAAGTCGCAGGTTAGGTTTGTCCTAGGAACTCCATTGATTCAGGATAGTTTTCATAACCAACGCTGGGATTATCTTTATATAATGAGAAAAAATGGAAAATTGATAGATAAACGCCATGTTATTGTTAATTTTGAAAAAGATTTATTAAAGAGCATCACAGGGGAAGTCATCACAAAAAATGAAAATGGAGAATTTATTAGTAATGAAAAATATGAGGAGCCTAGCCATAGTCAAGTTGTAAATAAAGACGAAGCTGATGAATCATCTTGGTTGGAAAAATTAAAATTCTGGGAAGAAAAAACTGAAGATGAAAATGATACAAATAGCTTAAATAACAAAGCACCTAAAGAGTCAGATAAAGCTGATATATCAAATAATACTGATGTTATGAAAAAGACTGATATCAAAGAATCGATTAATGAGGCAGTTAGGGCTGATATAAAAAATAAAGAATCAGAAGATTTATTAAACGGTGATATAAGAGATAAGAAATCACCAACAAAAGATAAAGAAGATATAATAAATTCAGATACAGACTCAGAAGAGTCAGATTACTTTAACTTGCTATTAGAAAAGATTGGATTTTAATATGACAAAACCTATTAGAATAGTTGTTGTTGGTGCCACGGGGAAAATGGGGCAAACCTTGATCCAGGAAATTGTTAACGATAATGAGTTGCTCTTATCTGGAGCGATAGATGCACCATCATGCTCTTTCATTGGGAGTGATTCTGGTTCATTATTAGGACTTAATACCGGTGTTTTGATCTCAGAATCATTGTCAGAAGAGCATGTAGAAAGCGACATACTAATTGACTTTACAAGGCCTGAGGCTAGTCTTGTGTATTTAGATTTTTGTATTGCGCATGGTATTAATTATGTCTTAGGAACAACTGGATTTAATGAGGATGAAAAAGAAAGAATTTATGCTGCTGCAAAAAAAATAGCAATATGTTTTGCTCCTAATATGAGCGTAGGAGTTAACCTTTTAATATCTCTAGTAGAAGCGGCAACAAAAGTTCTGCATAATGAATTTGATATTGAAATTATTGAAGCTCATCATCGGCATAAGGTAGATTCTCCTTCAGGAACTGCTCTAAGACTTGGAGAGGTCGTAGCGAAATCTGCAGGTTTATCTTTAAAGGAAAATAGTATTTTTCACCGAGAAGGTAATATTGCTCCTAGAAAAGCTAAAGAAATTGGTTTTTCAACTATTCGTGGTGGTGACATTGTTGGTGACCATACTGTTTTATTTGCTGGAGATGGGGAAAGAGTTGAACTGACTCATAAGGCTAGCAGTCGAAAAACCTTTGCCAAAGGAGCAATCCGCGCTTCGAAATTTATTACAGGTAAAAATTCTGGGTTATTTGATATTTTAGATGTATTAAATTTAAAAAATATTGATTAAATGCTGTTATTTAAATTGAAGTACATCCTCGATTCATTTATAATCTCGTAAACCGGCCGGACCAAAATCGACCCGTTTGTTCTATCTAGTTAAAATTACCTTGGGAGTGTTTCTTGTCGAGTAAAATGCCGGCCATCTTAGTGCTTGCAGACGGAACAAAGTTTCGAGGATATTCAATTGGTATAGAGGGTAATGCTTCTGGAGAGGTTGTTTTTAATACAGCCATGACAGGATATCAAGAGATTTTAACCGACCCCTCATATACAGAGCAACTTGTTACATTAACCTACCCACACATTGGTAATACTGGAATAAATTCTGAAGATAGCGAATCGCATAAGATTTTTGCAAAAGGTTTAATTATTCGCGATTTACCTATAATTGAATCAAATTTTAGAAGTTCCTGTTCACTCTCAGATTTTTTAGTCTCAGAAAAAATAATCGCAATTGCAGGAATAGATACTAGGCAACTTACTAAACATATCAGAATGCATGGAGCTCAGCCTGGATGTATCGCTGCTGGAATTTTTGATGAGAAGGATATTGCTCGAAATGCTAATGAATTTCCAGGCTTATCAGGCATGGATCTAGCAAAAGTTGTCACAACAGATAAAGAATATTTATTTAATGAGGGGGAGTGGGTATTAGGTTCTGGTTTTGAGAGCATAAAGAACACTTCTTACAATGTTGTCGCCTATGATTATGGAGTTAAAAAAAATATATTAAGAATGTTGGCTTCCAGAGGATGTCGTGTCAATGTTGTGCCGGCTAATATGCCGGCTAATGAAGTGCTTGCGCTTAAGCCCGATGGTATTTTTTTATCAAACGGCCCTGGAGATCCTGAGCCATGCGATTATGCTATTAAAAATATTCAGACTTTAATTAATGGAAAAATTCCTATTTTTGGTATTTGTCTTGGGCATCAGCTACTAGGATTAGCAAGTCATGCTAAAACACACAAGATGAAATTTGGTCATCATGGTGCTAATCATCCTGTTCAGGATTTAGAAACTGGAAAAGTCTTTATTACAAGTCAGAATCATGGTTTCGCAGTCGATGAAAAAACATTACCGGCTAATCTTAAGGCTACTCACCGATCACTTTTTGATGGTTCGCTTCAGGGGATTTCGAGAACAGATTCTCCTGCATATAGTTTTCAAGGGCACCCAGAAGCAAGCCCTGGACCTACTGAGATGAGCTATCTCTTTGATAAGTTTATTAACATGATGATTAAAGCGAAGAAGAAATAATGGCAAAGCGAAAGGACATAAAATCTATACTAATAATTGGTGCAGGACCAATTATTATTGGCCAGGCGTGTGAGTTTGATTATTCAGGTGCGCAGGCTTGTAAGGCATTAAAAGAAGAGGGTTATAGAGTTATTTTAGTAAACTCTAATCCTGCGACTATTATGACTGATCCAGAATTAGCAGATGCAACTTATATCGAACCAATTCAGTGGCAAGTTGTAAGTAGGATTATAGAAAAAGAAAAGCCCGATGCAATCTTACCCACAATGGGAGGACAAACGGCTTTAAATTGCGCATTGGATTTAGATAAGCATGGCGTGCTGAAGAAATTTAATGTTGAGTTGATAGGTGCATCAAAAGAGTCTATAGATAAAGCAGAAGACCGACAAAAATTTAAGGAGGCGATGGATCGAATTGGTTTGGCCTCAGCACGATCAGTAATTGCTCATAGTATCGAGGAAGCAATTCAGGTTCAGGCTGGAATTGGATATCCTTCAATCATTAGACCTTCATTTACTATGGGCGGCAGTGGCGGTGGTATTGCCTATAATAGAGAGGAGTTTTTAGAAATATGTGAACGTGGCTTAGATGCTTCACCTACAAATGAATTATTGATCGAGGAGTCTTTACTGGGTTGGAAAGAATACGAAATGGAGGTTGTAAGAGACTCTAAAGATAATTGTATTATTATTTGCTCGATTGAAAATTTAGATCCAATGGGGGTTCATACTGGAGATTCAATAACTGTTGCTCCAGCACAAACATTAACCGATAAAGAATATCAAATTATGCGAACAGCATCGATTAATGTTTTAAGGGAAATCGGGGTCGATACTGGAGGGTCAAACGTTCAGTTTTCTATTAATCCAGAAGATGGTCGCATGGTAGTCATTGAAATGAATCCAAGAGTTTCACGGTCATCAGCTCTTGCCTCAAAGGCAACTGGTTTTCCTATTGCAAAAATTGCTGCAAAATTAGCTGTAGGTTTTACATTAGACGAGCTAAAAAATGATATTACTGGCGGACAAACACCTGCATCATTTGAACCTACAATAGATTATGTAGTTACTAAAATTCCTCGCTTTGCATTTGAAAAATTTCCCCAATCTGATTCTCGTTTAACGACTCAGATGAAATCTGTTGGTGAAGTAATGTCAATTGGAAGAACTTTCCAGGAATCATTTCAAAAGGCATTACGAGGATTAGAAACTGATGCGGATGGTTTGGTTGAATATTCGAATAATATTGATGAGATTATAAAAGAGCTCAGAGAGCCTGGCCCTAATCGCATTTGGTATGTTGGAGACGCTCTCAGATGTGGTTTATCGATTGACGATGTTTTTCAACATTCAAAAATTGATCTTTGGTTTCTATATCAAATAAATGATTTAATTCAAACTGAGCAAGAGATAAAAAGATTTTCAATTTCATCGTTAAATACTGAACAAATTTTTGATGTGAAGAGAAAAGGTTTTTCAGATAGTCGTATTGCAAATTTGATGGGTTGTACTGAGGAAGAGATTCGTAATTATAGACATTCTATAAACATGCATCCTGTCTACAAAAGAGTAGATACATGTGCTGCAGAATTTGAAACTAAAACAGCTTATTTATATTCAACATACGAAGAAACTTGTGAATCTGATCCATCAAATAATAAGAAAGTCATTATTATAGGTGGTGGACCTAACCGAATTGGACAAGGTATAGAATTTGATTATTGTTGCGTCCATGCATCCCTTGCTCTTAGAGAGAGTGGATTTGAAACTATAATGATCAATTGTAATCCTGAAACCGTTTCGACGGATTATGATATATCAAATAGACTCTACTTTGATCCAGTTACCCTAGAAGATGTTTTAGAAATAGTCCACAAAGAAAAGCCCTGGGGAGTGATTGTTCAGTACGGTGGTCAAACCCCATTAAAACTAGCGAAAGGACTTGCAAAGCAAAATGTACCTATAATAGGAACTTTACCAGATGATATTGATGCAGCAGAAGATAGAGAGCGTTTCCAAAAAATTTTAGTAGATCTTGGTTTACGTCAGCCACCCAATAAAACTGCTAGAACGCCGGAAGAGGCAATTATGCTTGCTGAGGATATAGGATACCCATTAGTTGTAAGGCCTAGTTATGTTTTAGGGGGGCGGGCTATGGAAATAGTACATGAACAATCTGATCTGGAGAGGTACATGAGAGAAGCTGTAAAAGTCTCGAATGATTCTCCGGTTCTCTTAGATAGATTCTTGAATGATGCATTAGAAATTGATGTTGATGCAATATCTGATGGAGTTGACATTGTGATTGGTGGCATTATGGAGCATATTGAGCAAGCTGGAGTTCATTCAGGTGACTCTGCATGTTCATTACCACCGTATAGCCTCTCAAATGAAGTTCAACAAGAAATTGTTCTTCAAACTAAGAAAATGGCTAAAGCGTTAAATGTAATAGGTTTAATGAACGTTCAATTTGCCGTTCAAGGAAAAAATATTTTTGTTCTTGAGGTTAATCCAAGAGCCTCAAGAACTGTTCCCTTTGTTTCAAAAGCAATAGGTAGACCACTTGCTATGATAGCGGCCAATTGTATGGCAGGTAAAACGTTAGCGCAGCAGAATATGACGAAGGAAATTACCCCCCCTTTCTTTTCAGTTAAGGAAGCAGTCTTCCCTTTTATAAAATTTCCTGGAGTTGACCCTATTTTAGGTCCAGAAATGAAGTCTACAGGCGAGGTTATGGGAGTTGGTAAGACATTTGCTGAAGCATTTATTAAGTCACAATTAGGGTCTTCTGTGACTTTACCGAAAGGAGGAAAAGCATTCCTTAGTGTAAGAAAAGAAGATCACTTAAAAGTACTTGATATTGCAACATCACTAATAAATCTTGGCTTTAAATTAGTTGCAACGAAAGGAACGGCAGGGGCTATAAAAAATCACGGTTTAAAAGTTGAGGCGGTAAATAAGGTTGCAGAAGGACGACCACATGTTGTTGATATGATTAAAAATGATGAAATTGATTTCATTGTAAATATTACAGAAGATAAAAGAGCAATTGCTGATTCCTACGAAATTCGAAGAAATGCCCTACAAAATAAGGTAACTTATTACACTACGATTGCAGGAGCGAGAGCCGCCTGCGTTGGCATGAATTACGGTGAAGAACTCAATGTAGCATCACTTCAATACTTGCATAAGACATCGTCTTAAAATAAACTCATTCCAATAAACAGTATTATCCAAAAGTTAAATTATTTTATAATAAAGGAAGTGAAATGAACCAAATCCCAATAACACGCAAAGGGCATGAATTGCTAAAGAAAGAATTACAGCAATTAAAAAGTAAAGATCGCCCGAGTGTTATTCAAGCTATTGCAGAAGCAAGATCACATGGTGATCTTTCAGAAAATGCAGAATATGATGCAGCAAAAGAAAAGCAAGCCTTTATTGAAGGGCGATTAGCAGAGATTGAATCAAAATTATCTCAGGCAATTGTAATTGATCCTGCTTCCCTTAATGGCGAAGGAAAATGTGTTTTTGCATCTACTGTAACTATTGAGGATCTAGATAGTGAAATAAAGTCGATTTATCAGATTGTTGGTGATGATGAGTCAGATATTAAACAAAATAAAATCTCTATTAATTCTCCACTAGCAAAAGCATTGATTGGTAAAGAAGAGGGTGATGTAATTGAATTCGAATCTCCTGGGGGCATAAAGTCATTTGAAATACTGAAGGTAGATTACATATAAAAAGTATGGAAAATTTGGTAAAATTTTTTTCTATAGCATTAACAACAATATGGGTAGGAAGTCTATGGTCCATGCTAATGGTAACCTCTGTGCTGTTTAATAAAATACCTAGTGCTTACCTAGCAGGGGTTCTTGTTGAAGATATGTTTTTGTATATTAATTATTTTGGAATATTTACTGCCTTATTTCTAGTATTTTTTGGGTTTAAAAAGAGCGGTATTAGATTATTTCAGAAATCATACTTTTGGATTATTTTTTTGATGCTAATTGTAATTATGATTAATTTTTTTGGTATTCACTCAGTTCTTGAAACATTAAAAATAGAAGCGCTTTCTAAAGAAGTTATGGAGAGTGTTTTTTCTGAGCGTTATCGAACATGGCATGGAATTGCAAGCATAGCTTATTTACTTGAATGTTTCTTGGGTATTATCCTTGTTTTAAAGGTAAGGACAGTAAATTAAGGTAAAACTATTTTTGTATTTTCGCTTTCCTTGAAGATGACTATTTGCTTACCTATATGATTAATTGACTCAGCTTCAACTTTTTCACATATAGAAGTTAAAATATGAACCCGTTTCGCTTTGTCATTCTCTTGAACATTTATTTTAATAAGCTCGTGAGCCTTAAGGTTTAATTTAATTTCATTAATTACTGAATCAGATAATCCTTTATTGCCAATTTGAACAACAGGCTTAATTCCATGCGATAGAGATTTAAGATGTGCAATTTTTTTTGAATTAAGCATAATTGATTTAAACGAAAATTAATTTGGGTGAATCATAACAGATGAAAAGATCTAGAACCAGTAAAAGCTGGATGAATGAACATGTTAATGATAATTATGTAAAACAGGCTCATTCGGACGGATATCGTTCAAGAGCCGCTTATAAGCTCATTGAAGCAAATCAAAAATTCAAATTATTGTCAAAAAATATGATAGTAGTTGACCTTGGATCTTCTCCTGGAAGCTGGTCTCAGGCTGCCGGAAATATTATAGGTAGCCAAGGAAAAATATTTGCTTTAGATATTTTGGAAATGCAGCCTATTAGGAATGTTACATTTATTAAAGGTGATTTTAGAGAGGAGCTTGTTCTCCATACCTTGGAAAATAAATTAGGAGATTTAAAGGTAGACCTTGTTATTTCAGATATGGCCCCCAATATAAGTGGTATAAAGACAAAAGATCAGGCAGGAATTATTCACCTAAATGAATTGGCTCTTGATTTTTCTAAGAATTGGATGAAACCGAATGGCAGTTTGTTGGTCAAATCTTTCGTTGGTGGACAGTATGAGGATTTTATTGGGGAAGTCAGAAAAGCTTTTAATAGAGTTGTGACTTTTAAGCCAAAATCTTCAAGGGACAGAAGTTCAGAAATTTTTATTTTAGGACAAAAAATGAAGAATGTGGGGTAATTTAATCATTCTAGTTTAGAATAATATTTAACTACTAATACTTAGAGGTAAAGCATTGAATAACAATACATTAAAAACGATTGCAGTTTGGATTGCACTTGGTCTTATTATGATGACCATTTTTAATCAATTTTCAGGTTCTTCAAGATTTGAGAATAAGTTAGTTTATTCGGAATTTATGGCCGAGGTTAAGGCGGGAAATATTTCTAAGGTTGAAATTAATGACCATAATCTTACTGGAACAACTGCAGAGGGTAAGAGATTTACGACTTATGCACCAACAGATCCTTGGCTTGTATCTGACCTTCTTAAGAATAATGTTATTGTTGACGCAAAACCGAAAGAGCAACAATCTCTCTTTATGAGTATCTTTATTTCATGGTTTCCGATGATCCTTTTAGTCGGCGTATGGATATTCTTTATGAAGCAAATGCAAGGGGGTGCTGGAAAAGGTGGTGGTCCATTTTCATTTGGAAAAAGTAAGGCAAAACAACTCGATAAAACTAATAACAAGACAACATTTGCTGACGTTGCCGGATGCGACGAAGCAAAGGAAGAGGTTGCAGAGATTGTTGATTTCCTAAAAGAACCATCAAAATTTCATAAATTAGGCGGAACAATACCTAGAGGCGTATTAATGGTAGGGCCTCCAGGAACTGGTAAAACATTATTAGCTCGAGCAATTGCTGGTGAAGCTCAGGTCCCTTTTTATACTATCTCTGGTTCAGATTTTGTTGAGATGTTTGTAGGAGTTGGTGCCGCACGTGTTCGCGACATGTTTGAACAAGCTAAAAAAAATTCACCATGTATTATATTTATTGATGAAATTGATGCTGTAGGTCGTCATCGTGGTGCAGGAACAGGTGGTGGAAATGATGAGCGAGAGCAAACACTTAATCAGTTACTTGTAGAATTAGATGGTTTTGAAGCAAATTCAGGAGTAATTGTAATTGCTGCAACCAATCGCGCGGATGTTTTAGACAAGGCCTTATTGCGACCTGGAAGGTTTGATCGTCAAGTTTCTGTTAGCCTCCCTGATATAAAAGGTAGAGAAGAAATTTTAGTTGTACATATGAGAAAAATTCCCATGGATGTTGATGTAAAGGCAAATATAATTGCTAGAGGAACCCCTGGCTTTTCTGGGGCCGACTTGGCTAATTTAGTAAACGAGGCAGCATTATTCGCGGCACGTCTAAATAAAAAAAATGTAGATATGGAAGACTTTGAGCAAGCTAAAGATAAAATTTATATGGGGCCAGAAAGAAAATCTATGATTATGCGGGAAGAAGAAAGACGAAATACTGCATATCATGAATCTGGACACGCTGTAGTTGCTAAATTATTACCTAATGCAGATCCTGTCCATAAGGTAACAATAATGCCAAGAGGCTGGGCATTAGGCTTAACATGGCAGCTCCCTGAGTTTGATAGGTTTAGTAATTTTAAGGATAAAATGCTTGAGGAAATAGCAATTTTATTTGGAGGAAGAATTGCCGAAGAAATTTTTATGAAGAAGATGTCGACTGGGGCTGGGAATGACTTTGAGCGAGCAACAAAACTTGCCAGAGATATGGTTACTCGTTATGGTATGTCAGATAAATTGGGAACAATGGTTTATGCCGACGATAATCAAGACTCATTTATGCCAATGTCCTCAAAGTCAATCTCAGAGGCTACTCAACAAAAAGTAGATAATGAAATTAAATTTATTCTTGACCAGCAATATTCCGTTGCGCGTAAACTAATTGAGAAAAATAAGAAAAAAATTGAGGCAATGACGAAGGCTCTACTAGAATATGAAACAATTGATAGCAATCAAATCAATGATATTATGGCAGGAAAAAAAGTTAGACCGCCAAAGCCGTCAAGAGGAACAACACCTAAAAATGGTGGTTCAGGATCAGGATCTACTTCGCCCATCACAGCCCCACAACCATCAGCCAAGAAATGATTAAGGGGGTATTTGCCCCTTTTTTATGCAAACACTCAAACATCTCATTAGTAAAAATAAAAGCCCATTGATTATGGGTATTTTAAATGTTACTCCTGACTCATTCTCCGACGGAGGAAAATATTTAAATGTAGGAGCTGCAGTTGATCATGCAATTAGTATGATTGATGAGGGAGCATTAATAATTGATATTGGTGGTGAATCAACACGTCCAAATGCGGAGGAGGTTTCATTAGAAACGGAAAAATCTCGCATTGAACCAGTTATAAAAGCACTAAGAAAGCTATCTGATGTATACATATCCCTTGATACAAATAAGCCTGAGCTTATGCGGATAGGTGTTGATTTAGGTGTAAATATGATTAATGATATTTATGCCCTACGAAAACCTGAGTCAATAAGTATTTTATCAGAATCAAAAGTAGATGTATGTCTTATGCATATGCAAGGTACCCCTAAAACGATGCAGAAAAATCCTAAATATGGGGAAGTGGTAAGTGATGTAAAATGTTTTCTAGATAATCAAATTGAAAATTGTATTAATAACGGAATTGAACCATCAAGAATAATGATTGATCCTGGATTCGGATTTGGAAAAACACATAAAGATAATCTGTCTATATTTAGTGCAATTGAAGAGCTTTCTCACAGTCAATGTCCACTAATGGTAGGGATATCAAGAAAATCTACAATAAAAAAATTAGTAGGGGAAAATGAAGATGCTATTATTCAAGCTAGTGCATTAATGGCAGCAATTGCGTCGAAGAAGGGGGCAAAAGTTGTTCGAGTTCATGACGTAAGACCAACAAAAAATGCAATTGAATTGTTAAAGTATTTATAAGAAAATATGAAGAAATTTTTTGGTACAGACGGTATTCGAGGAAAAACGGGTGAGTATCCAGTTACTCCAGATTTTTTTGTCAAGCTTGGGTATGCAGCAGGTTTGGTACTGACAAAAAATATAAAGGGAAATAAAAAGCCTTCTGTAGTTATAGGAAAGGATACAAGAATTTCTGGGTATATGTTGGAATCCTCTTTGGAAGCCGGCCTTTCGTCTGCAGGAGTTGACGTCTACTTAACCGGTCCAATACCTACGCCGGCGATTGCATTTCTCACCCAATCCTTAAATGCTGATATTGGTATTATGATTACAGCCTCTCATAATCCATATGAGGATAATGGAATTAAATTATTCTCTAGTAGTGGAACTAAACTTTCTGATGAAGTTGAAAATGAAATAGAAGAGATGATAGAAGGTGAGATTAAATGCGTAGAACCAAGTAAGCTTGGAAAAGCGAGACGGCTTGATAACGCGAAAGCGCAATATATTGAGTTTTGTCTTACAACTATCCCAAATGAAATGAATTTGAAGAACTATAAAATCGTTCTTGATTGTGCTCATGGAGCGACATACCAAGTTGCCCCTGAAATATTTAAATTTTTAGGCGCCGATATTGTATTAATGAATCATGAGCCCGATGGATTAAATATTAATTTTAATGCAGGATCAACTTATCCTAAGTCTTTAATTGAAAATGTTAAAACTCATAAGGCTGATTTAGGAATTGCTTTTGACGGGGATGGTGATCGTCTAATTATGGTTAGCGAGCGAGGTGAGCTAGTTGATGGAGATCAGATTTTATATTTGATTATGGACTATTATCATAACCAAAATAACCTGAATGGTGGAATTGTTGGAACGTTAATGACTAACTTAGCTTTGGAAGAAAAATGTAAATCACTTGATATTCCATTTGCAAGAACAAATGTAGGTGACCGCTATGTGTCAGAAATGCTTCGTAAGAATGCATGGGAGGTTGGAGGAGAAAATTCTGGTCATATAGTCTTATTAAATTGTCATTCAACTGGCGATGGAATTATTTCTTCATTACAAGTTATCTCAGCTTTATTAGCAAAAAGAAAAAAAATAAGTGAAGCATTGAAAGAGATGCCTTTGTATCCTCAGGTGCTAATTAATATTCCTCTCATTAATAAAATTGATATTAACTCGACATACATTCAAGAAATTAAATTAATAGCTGAAGAAATGATGAATGGGTTAGGAAGAGTCTTGATTAGAGCATCAGGAACGCAGCCTTTATTGAGAATAATGACCGAGGGACCAAATAAAGAATTAACAGAAAAGGCAGCGAATTTTCTAGTTGAGAAAATTAAACCAATTAGTTAACTATTAGAGAACTCTCTTACCCAAACTTACCTGTAATGTAGTCTTCTGTTTCTTTTTTAGAGGGATTTGTAAATATTTTATTTGTATCGTCATGCTCAACTAGTTCCCCAAGATACATGTAGGCAGTGTAATCAGAAATTCTGGCTGCCTGTTGCATGTTGTGTGTCACTATTAGTATGGAAAGCTTTTTCTTTAATTCAGACATTAATTCTTCGATATTAACAGTAGCAATTGGATCTAATGCTGAAGTTGGTTCATCAAAAAGCATAATTTCTGGCTCAGTTGCAAGTGCTCTCGCTATGCACAGCCTTTGCTGTTGCCCACCTGATAAATTAAATGCTAAGTCATGCAATCGATCTTTCACTTCATTCCATAAGGACGCACCCTTTAGTGCATCTTCAACCTTATCATCTAGCATTCTTTTATTGCTCTCACCTCTAACTCTTAAGCCATAAGCTACATTTTCAAAAATAGACTTAGGAAAAGGATTAGGTTTTTGGAATACCATACTAATCCGCATTCTTACTTCTATAGGATCAACTTTTTTGTCTAAAATATTTGTATTATCTGGGTAGAGAATAATTTCACCTTCATATTTGTTACCAGGATATAAATCATGCATACGATTAAATGACCTTAAGAAGGTCGACTTCCCACACCCAGAAGGTCCTATAAGCGCTGTAATTTTATTTTCATAAACTGGAAGATTAATCTTTTTTAAAGCCTGTGTTCCGTCAGCATAAAAAAAGTTTAGATCCTTAGATTCAGCTTTGACAATTTCATTGTGTTTATTTTTTTCCGTTACCATTTAATTTTCTTCCTAATGTTATACCTAAGTTTAATCGCTGCACCGTTCATTAATGCCGTTAAGATAATAATTACTGCGCCTGTTGCTGCTGCATTAATATGAAAAGCATGTTGCGGTCTTGATATCCAGTTGAACATTTGTATTGGTAGGACAGTGAATCCAGCATTCAACCACTCTAAATTAAGGAAAGGGGGCTCAATTGTGACCGGTGATGGTGGCAAAAAGGCAATAAATGTGAGTGCACCAATAGTTATTAATGGAGCTGTCTCTCCAATTGCTCGAGCCATACCGATAATAACTCCTGTCAAGATACCTCCATAGGAGTACTGAACAATATGATTTATTACTACCTGCCATTTTGTTGCACCGACTGCATATGCAGCCTCTCTTATATGAACAGGAATTGCTCTAATTGCTTCTCGGGTTGAGACAATTACAATAGGTAACATCAAAAGGGCCAGTGTTAAACCAGCGGTTAATATACTTTGCCCTAACCCAAAACTATATACAAATAACCCCAATGCTAGTAAACCATAAATAATTGAAGGGACCCCTGCTAAGTTAGAAACATTAATTTCAATAATGTCTGCAAACCAATTCTTTTTTGAGTACTCTTCAAGATAAACACCTGCTGCAATACCTAGTGGAACTGCAACAAAAAAAGTAACAATTAAAACTAATGAGGAACCTACCCATGCAGACAGAATACCGGCTCTTGCTGCTCTCCGTGATGGGAAATTTCCAAAGAAGTCTAGGGTAAATTTTGGGTAACCATCTAATACAAGGTCTAAGAAAAGAACAATTAATGTAATAGTGAGGCTAGCAATCACAAACATACCTAAAGCTGCGAAAGCTAAATCATTTTTTTTATGTCGCTTTATCATTTCCCGAATAGTTTGCAGGTCATTTAAAGCTGATAATTTTTTCTTATTTAATGCCATAATTTTAATAACGCTCCGCAAATTTCTTACGAGTCATATGACCTAGTATATTTAAAAGCAGAGTCATAACTAATAATGTTAGACCAGCTGCAAAAATACTCTGGTAGCCAATACCTCCATGTTCAAGATCGCCCAAGGCAACAGAAACAATATATGACGTAATAGTTGCTGCACTTTCAACTGGATTAAAAGTAAAATTTGGCTGCTGGCCTGCTGCAATTGCAACAATCATTGTTTCGCCTACTGCTCGACTAATAGCTAGGATATAAGCAGCTACAATACCTGATATTGCTGCCGGGGTAATAACTCTAATAGAAGTTTGAAATCTTGTTGCTCCCATTGCATAGGCTCCCTCCCTCATAGCCATTGGAACAGCTCGCATTGAGTCTTCAGCAAGAGATGCGATATATGGAACAATCATTACTCCCATAACAATACCAGGGCCTAACATGTTGAATGTTGTCAGATCAGGATATATTTTTTGAAGCATTGGAGTGACTAGCATTAATGCAAAATAACCAAAGACAACTGTTGGGACTCCAACTAATAATTCTAGTATAGGCTTAATGGTTTCTCTAACCTTATGTGTGGCAAATTCTGATAGATATATAGCGGTAATTGTTCCTAATGGAACTGCAACAATTAATGCTATAAATGTAGTTGTTAATGTACCAGAGACTAGGGGTAGTATTCCGTAATGTTTTATTGAGTAGTTTGGAGTCCATACTGTATCAGTTAGGAATTCATAAATACTGACATGCTGAAAAAAAGGAATAGCTTCAGAAACTAAAACATAAACAATGGCAGATGTAATAAAGACTGCAAAAGCTGCAGAGCATAGAAGAGAAAATTCAATGAATCTCTCCATAATATTTCTTCGAAAATTTTTAGACAATCTTGCGCTTATTATTGGTTCAGACATAACCGATGCATTCTAATTGTAATCCTTGCAATACTACTTTAATTTAACTCTAATTAAAATTACTAGAGTGAAAAAAAGGACAATTAAATTGCCCTTTTTATAATTTAACTAATAGTAGATTATTTAGTCGCTGCTGATAGCTCTAACATTTCCTTCACCGATAAACCAATTGAATGTTTTTCGAATGCAGTACCTGTTTTAAGAGTTTTATAGTGATTTTCAATCATTTTGTATTCTTCAGAGCTGAATGGTATGTAGCCAACTTCTGTTGCCAGTTCTGCTGCATATTTTAGATAAAAATCTATAAATTTTCTTACGTTTGGATCAAACGCTGCTTTTGTTGAATTAAGGTAAATAAATAGAGGTCTTGCAAGGGGGTTGTATGTACCATCCATTGTTGTTTTAAGTGATGGTAATATAAAATTTCCCGCATCATTCTTTACTGCTACAGCATCTAATTTATTTTTATTTTCAGCATAATATGCTAAACCAAAGTAGCCAATGCCACCTTTATCTCCTGCTACTCCTTGAACTAAAACATTATCGTCTTCTGATGCTGTAAAGTCGCCACGAATAGCTTTTGATTTTTCGATAATGGATTCTGTGAAATAATCAAATGTTCCTGAATCCGCACCTGGGCCATAAAGTCTTAGGGATTGATCAGGGAAGTCAGTTCGTATTTGATTCCAATTCATAATCTTTCCTTGTGCTGCCGGTTCCCACATTTTCTTGAGTTCTGCAGGAGTCATTTCTTTTGCCCAGTCATTTTTCTTGTTAATTACAATAGTTAAAGCATCAAATGCAATAGGAAGTTCAATAAACTTAATACCAGCATCTGCACATTTCTTCCGTTCTTTTGCTTTAATTGGACGTGATGCACCTGAGATCACAGTATCGCCACGACAAAACTTTTTCAAACCACCTCCAGTTCCCGAAACCCCTACAGTAACTTTAATTCCAGTTTCAATTTGAAATTCTTCAGCAACAGCTTCAGTAATTGGATATACCGTACTTGAACCATCAATCTTAATAATGTCCACAGCTGCATATGTTGGAGCTGAGAAAGCAAATATGCCAAAAAAAAATACAGCAAGACTTAATTTTATTAGTTTTAATTCTTTCATTTTTTTTAGTGCCCCTTAGTAGTTTTAGTTTAATTTAATACCATTTTTATTCTAAGCTTTTATAAGGTTAATGCTTAATTATGACACTTTAATGACACATTATTGATTGATAATTTTAGGTATAATATCGTTAATACATATAAGAAAGATAAACAAGATGGAACAGGAAGAGATTTTGCTACTAAAACAGACTATTACTGCTGTTAATGAAAAATTTACAGTACTGCGGAGGTATCTTTGACCTTGATGAAAAAATAGAAAGAATTCAAGAATTAACAACAAAACAAGAAGATCCAGCGACCTGGTCAGATAGAGCTTTAAGTCAAAAAATTGGTAAGGAAAAGAAGGTGCTCGAGGAAATTGTAAATCAGGCTCAACAATTAACTCATCAGCTAAGTGACAATGAAGAGCTTTTTGAAATGGCTTTAGCTGAAAATGATAGTGATACTTTAATAACTATAAAAAAAGATACTGATCAATTAGAACAAAAAGTTGATGATATTGAATTTAAAAGAATGTTTTCTAATCCCATGGACCCTAATAATTGTTTTATTGACTTTCAATCAGGTAGTGGAGGAACTGAAGCTCAAGATTGGGCAAATATGTTGTTTCGAATGTATATGCGTTATGCAGAAAGAAAAAATTTTAAGGTAGAAATATTAGAATTTTCTGAAGGGGAGGTAGCCGGAATAAAAGGGGCAACTCTTAAAATTACGGGTGATTATGCCTTTGGTTATTTTAGAACAGAAACAGGGATACATAGATTAGTAAGAAAGTCTCCATTTGATTCAGGTAGTCGGCGGCATACTTCTTTTGCTGGAGTAAATGTTTATCCAGAAATTGATGACTCGATTGATATTGAAGTGAATCCTGCAGAATTAAGAATTGATACATATCGAGCATCTGGTGCTGGAGGTCAACATATCAATAAAACAGATTCTGCTGTTAGAATTACACATTTACCAACTAATACTGTTGTTCAATGTCAAAATGATCGTTCTCAGCATCGAAATAAAGCAGAGGCGATGAATATGCTAAAAGCCCAACTTTATGCTATGGAACTTAATAAGCGTAATGAAGAGAAACAGGCAGTCGAAGATGCAAAGACTGATATTGGTTGGGGGCATCAGATTAGAAGTTATGTGTTGGATCAGTCTCGAATTAAGGACCTAAGAACCAATATTGAGGTTGGAAATACACAGGGGGTTCTAGATGGTGATTTAGACCCATTTATCAGTGAGAGTTTAAAGCAAGGGGTATAGTTTGAGTGAAGAAAAACAGCCTGTAATTCAGGATGAAAATTCGATAATTTTAGAGCGACGAGCTAAACTAAAAGAGCTTCGTGAAAAGGGCGTGGCTTTTCCAAACCAGTTCGCTCCAGATGCTTTTTCCAGAAAATTACATCAAGATTACGACGGACTTGATAAGGAAGCCTTAGAAGAAAAATCGATGGTGGTCTCAATTGCAGGGCGAATGATATTAAAGCGCGTGATGGGGAAGGCGAGTTTTGCAACTATTCAAGATTCAACTGGGCGCATACAGCTTTATGTATCTCGGGACTTAATAAATAATGAAGATAATCCTGAGCTATATTCTTCTTTTAAACGCTGGGATTTAGGTGACATAATTTGGGCGAAAGGAACATTATTTAAAACAAAAACTAATGAGCTTTCATTGCATGTTACTGAGATTAATTTATTGACTAAATCCCTAAGGCCCTTACCAGAAAAATTCCATGGTCTATCAGATCAAGAAACAAAATATCGTCAGCGATATGTCGATTTAATTGTAAATGAAGATACTCGAGATACATTTTTAAAGCGGAGTCAGATTGTCGCAGGTATTCGTGCTTTTATGACAGATCATCAATTCTTAGAAGTAGAAACTCCAATGTTGCATGCAATTCCTGGGGGTGCTACCGCAAAACCATTCGAGACACATCATAATGCTTTGGATATGGATATGTTTTTAAGGATTGCTCCAGAGCTCTATCTAAAAAGGTTGGTTGTTGGGGGATTTGATCGAGTATTTGAGATAAATAGAAATTTTCGGAATGAAGGGTTAAGCGTTAGACATAATCCTGAGTTTACTATGATGGAGTTCTACGCAGCTTATACTGATTATCATTGGCTAATGAATTTTACAGAAAATTGTATTCGTAATGTAGCAGAACTAACAACTGGATCAATGGTAGTTCAGTACCAAGGAAAGCCAATTGATTTTAGTAAGCCATTTGACAAGCTAACTTTGGTTCAGGCAATCATGAAGTATTCTGATCGTTTTAAAGATAGTGAGCTTATTGATAAAGGATTCATTAAGAATACTTTATCAAAGACAGGAATTTCTCTAACAGAAAATGCAGGGTTAGGCGCATATCAGTTAGCACTTTTTGAGACTGTTGCTGAAGAGCATTTATGGGATCCGACTTATATCATTGATTACCCTATTGAGGTTTCTCCATTAGCAAGAACTTCTGATACTAACCCAGAGATCACAGAGCGATTCGAGTTGTTTATTGCCGGACGTGAGATTGCAAATGGCTTTTCAGAGTTGAATGATGCAGAGGATCAAGCAGCACGTTTTAAAGCTCAAGCCCAAGCTAAAGAGGCGGGGGATGAAGAGGCCATGTTTTATGATGCTGATTTTATTCGTGCATTAGAGTACGGCATGCCACCAACAGGTGGTTGTGGTATTGGAATAGATCGATTAGTGATGTTAGTTACTGACAGCCCGAGTATCCGAGATGTAATTTTATTCCCTCACATGAGAGCAGAGTAAAAATCATGAATAAATATTCAAGTTACGATCGTGATTTAATGAGCCCTAAAGATGCACTCCAAGTTTTAGTCGAAGGAAATACTCGTTTCGTTAATAACGACAAACGTCAGTATGATGTGTTAATAACTAGGAATGAAACTAAAGATAAACAACAGCCTTTTGCTTCCATTTTAGGCTGCAGTGATTCTAGAGCTTCAGTTGAGTTTATTTTTGATCAGAATTTGGGTGATTTATTTAGTGTGAGGCTCGCAGGAAATATTGCATCAAAAGAGGCAGTTGGAAGCCTTGAATTTTCAACCAAACACCTAGGTTCTAAAATTATTGTTGTTATGGGCCATACAAATTGTGGTGCAATTAAGGCAGCATGTGATCAATATTATGAAGGAAACATTGGTGAAATTATTCGACTTATTGAGCCAGCTGTTGCTGCTGAGAAAAATATACTTTCTAAAAAAGATAGGGGTTCACATAACGAAATATTTGTTGAGAAGGTTTGCTTCCATAATATTCAGTATCAAATAGATCAGATTTTAAAGCAAAGCAGTATTATTAGAGACCAATTAAAAGAAAAAAAAGTTGCTCTCATTGGTGCCGTCTATAACTTAAGCACAGGCATAGTTGAATTCGATTTAGATAATGTTCAAATGTAATCACGTTGTTTTCATACAACATCTCTTAACCCATTAGTTCCAAAGCTTTTAATAAAAAATATCCTCGAACAGAATTTAATCTCTTGTTTGTCATTAATTTGTCATATTTATTTTTAATAATAGTCACAAGTTCTGAAAATTTATTGGCTTGAAGATTTTAAAACTATTAATTTAAAAAATAATTTAGAGGCAAAAATAATATGAAATCAAATATAATAGATAATAGAATCATAAACATGAAAAAAATTATCTTAATTATTCTGTTGTTAATGACAAAAGAGATTATGGCGGAAGATTATTATGGAAAAATCTCTCTGGGACAACAAAATGGTAAAGATGGTGGGCAAGACGCAACTGAAGGTGGATTTGTATTAGGTCTGAAATGGAATAGTAATGTTTCAACTGAATTTAAAGCTGTTCATAAACAAAAAGACACTAAAGGATTTAGTACAAGAATAGGTGTAGGAATTATTAGTAAGATTAAATTATCTGATAATCTAAGTGCATATACAAGAGTCGGTGCTGGTAACAAAAAAACAAATACAAAGACTTTTAATTTTTGGGCTATTACCCCAGGTTTGAAATATAAAATTGATGATAAATGGTCAATTAAGGGTGGCGTAAGATTTCGTGATGCATTTGATAGTGATAAATACCGTGATTATACAAAGACATATAAAGCGGGTATTGGTTATAAGCTTTCTAAGGACACTTCAGTATCAATAGGAATTAAAAGAAAAGTAGGTGACAGTGAATATAATGCAATTGGACTTGGGTATGGAGTTAGTTTTTAGCTCCCCATTATCCTTCACTAGCTAAATTAATTGTATATTTTGGAATTTCAATAGTAAGATCTTTGTCTTTTAAGATAGATTGACAAGATAGTCTAGATTGCGGGCATAATCCCCAAGCCTTATCGAGCATATCATCTTCATTTTCATCCGAAGGATCTAGGGATTCAAATCCTTCTTTAATCACTATATGACAAGTAGTACAAGCACAAACTTGATCGCATGCATGTTCAATCGGAATATTATTTTTTAATAATGCATTACAAATTGATTCTCCGGATTTTGCCTCAATGACATCGCCTTCTGGACATAAATCTTGGTGAGGTAATATAATAATTTTCGGCATTTATAGTTCCAGTGAGTTTATAGTTTTTCCAGATAAAGCCTTCTGAATAGATTTATCCATTCTTTTAGATGCTAAGACTTCGGTGGTGCTATTAAGTTTTTCTGTTAATTCACGAATCACAATTCGATCATTGGTTTTTATGGACTTCTTGAGTAAGCTTAAATCCTTCTCAATTAATTTTATTTCACTTGATGCCAGTAGGCTCTTATCTGAATTTAGTGCATTTTTTGTCATTTCAACTAATTGTGTTGCTTCTGTTTTTGCTTCCGCTAATGCTCTTGACTCCTTATCATCTTCTGCTGATGCATAGGAACTTTCAAGCATTAATGCAATTTGATCTTCTGATAAACCATAAGAGGGTTTTACCTCAATTGATGCTTCAATATTTGTTGAAAGTTCTTTGGCACTGACCGACAGAAGACCGTCTGTATCTACTTGAAAGCTAACACGGATCTTTGCGGCCCCTGCAACCATTGGAGGAATACCTTTAAGCGTAAATTTTCCAAGTGATCGACAATCCTTCACTAAGTCACGTTCTCCCTGAACAACATGGATGATCATTGCCGTTTGACCATCTTTATAAGTTGTAAATTCTTGAGCCATGGCAATTGGTAGTGTTGAGTTTCTTGGAATTATTCTTTCGATAATCTCTCCGATAGTTTCAATTCCTAATGAGAGTGGAATAACGTCAAGCAGGAGTATATCGTCATTAGTATTGCCTGCAAGCATATTAGCTTGAATTGCCGCACCTATAGCTACCACTTCATCTGGATTTAGATTATTTAATAAGGATTGATTAAAGAATCTTTGAACTGACTTTTGAATAGATGGCATTCTGGTTGATCCACCAACCATTACAACCCCATCAATGTCCTCAACGTTTATCTCTGCATCTCGAAGAGCTTGTTTTACTGAAGTTAATGTTTTCTCAGTTAATGATTTGGTTAGTTCGGAAAATTGAGATTGATTAATCTTCTTTTTAATATGAATTGTGCTTGTAATTTTTTCATCTACATGGAAAAAATCTATATTTGTTAAGGATTCTTTAACGTGTCTAGCAATCTTTAATAATGATTCTTTAACTTTAGGATCATTGTTAATAACATCCTCATTTACTAGCCATTCAGCGAGTATTTGGTCATAATCATCTCCACCTAATTGAGCATTACCATGTGTTGAGAGAACCTCAAATAATCCTTCTGATAGTCTTAATATGGAGACATCAAAGGTCCCACCACCTAAATCATAGATCACAAAGTTACCTTCTATTTTTTGCTCTAATCCGTAAGCAACTGCTGCTGCTGTCGGTTCATTGATTAATCTTAATACATTAAGTCCGGCAAGTTTGGCGGCATCTTTAGTTGCCTGACGTTGAGCTTCATCAAAGTAGGCAGGTACAGTTATAACTGCTCCCATAAGCTCACCTCCAAGTCGATCTTCAGCTATATTCTTTAAATACTTTAAAATCTCTGATGAGATCTCGATTGGAGTTTTTATGCCCTGTATTGTTTTAATTCCGATAGTATTTTCATGATTTTTTAATATTAAAGAAAATGACTCTGGGTTAATGTCATCTATATTTTTCCCAACAAGCCTTTTAACTGAACTTACCGTATTCTCCGGATCAATGATTTGATTCTTTATTGCGTCAGTTCCAACAAGAGCAGGGCTTTTACTATAACTGACTACAGAGGGAATAATTTTTTCATTAAAAGAATTTTCTACTACAGTTGCTTGACTACTTATTATTGTGGCAACTAGTGAATTCGTGGTTCCAAGATCTATTCCAACAGCCCGACGATGTTCATGAGGAATGGTACTTTTGCCTGGTTCTGAAATTTGAAGGAGTGCCATAATTAATTATCAGAGAATGTATAGCTTAGCTCGGTTGTTTTTTTGAGCAGATTAGTTAGAAATTTTAATTGGCCAAGACTAGTTTGGGCTTCTTCCCAATTCTTATCCTGGTCAAGTAACTTTGAAAGTCTTGTTGTTTCTGTTTGTACGTTCATTTTAATATTTTCTTTAAATACAATTAACGGTTCTATTCCTTCAATTTCTTCCAATTCTTCTTCCCACTCCATTTGCTGCATTAAAAAAGCTGATGATAATGGGAGAGGTTCGTTTTCATAATGAAGCCCAATTAAATACTTAGCCCTTAATAAATTATTTTTTAGTGTTTGATAGGCTTCATTAATCTCAGTCGATTTTATCAAGGATTGTTCTTTTTCTACCTTAGTCGCTGCTGTAAATCTATCAGGGTGAATACTTTTTTGAATTTCGCCATAGCGATCATGAAGATTCTTTAAATCAATTTTAAACTCGGCTGGTATGTTAAAAATTTCATAGTAATTTAAGCTCAAATGGTAAAGCTCTCCCCGCAACCGCAACTATCCTTAACATTTGGATTATGAAATTCAAACCCTTCATTTAATCCTTCTCTTTTAAAGTCAAGTTCGGTGCCATCAATATAAATTAGACTTTTTGGATCTACTAAAATCTTTACACCATGACTCTCAAATACCTGGTCTTCAGATGAAGCTTTATCTACAAATTCTAATACATAAGCCATACCAGAGCATCCAGTTGTTTTAACTGCTAGCTTTAGGCCAATACCTTTCCCTCGAGACTCAAGATATTTCTCGACACGCTGTGCAGCTTTCTCTGTAAGAGTAATAGCCATTATTTTTGCTTTGATTTTAGGTCAGAAACAGCAGCTTTAATTGCATCTTCTGCTAATACAGAGCAATGAATTTTCACAGGAGGTAGCGCCAATTCTTCTGCAATGGCTGAATTTTTAATTTGTGATGCTTCGTCTAGTGATTTCCCTTTTAGCCATTCTGTGACTAATGAGCTAGATGCTATTGCCGAACCACATCCATAGGTTTTAAATTTGGCATCTTCAATAACGCCATCTGTACCAACTTTTATTTGTAATTTCATTACGTCACCACAAGCGGGAGCTCCCACCATACCAGTACCTACTTTAGGGTCTTTCTTATCGAAGGAACCTACATTTCTTGGATTTTCATAATGATCTAGTACTTTATCGCTATAAGCCATAATTTAATTCTCCAGTAATTTAGTGTTCTGCCCATTCAACTTTTTCAAGGTCAACACCTTCTTGAAACATTTCCCAAAGTGGGGATAAATCTCGTAATCTATCAATTTTGTCTTTTAGTAATTTTATTGCGAAGTCAATATCTGATTCTTGAGTAAAGCGTCCAATTGAAAAACGTATTGAACTATGAGCTAATTCATCTGAGCGTCCTAATGCACGAAGAACGTAACTAGGCTCTAGACTTGCAGATGTGCAGGCGGAGCCACTTGATACAGCTATGCCTTTTATAGCCATAACCAGTGATTCACCTTCAACATAGTTAAAACTTACATTAAGGTTATGAGGAACACGTTTTTTCATATCCCCATTGACGTAGGTTTCATCAATTTCTGTTAGACCTTTTAAAAGCCTTTCTTGTAAAGCTTTAATTCGAGAACACTCTGATTCCATTTCTAATCTTGCAATCCTAAATGCTTCTCCCATCCCTACAATCTGGTGTGTTGCTAATGTTCCTGATCTCATACCTCTTTCATGACCGCCACCATGCATTTGCGCCTCTATTCGGATGCGTGGCTTACGCCTAACATAAAGTGCACCAACACCTTTTGGCCCATATGTTTTGTGAGCTGAGAAGCTCATCAAATCTACAGGTAATTCATTTAAATCAATTTTTACCTTTCCTGTTGCTTGTGCTGCGTCTACATGAAAAATAATTTGTTGTTCGCGACATATATTACCAATAGCCGTAATATCTTGAATAACACCAATCTCATTATTAACTAGCATTACTGATGCTAAAACTGTATCTGGCCGAATTGCCGCCTTAAATTTTTCAATACTAATTAATCCGTCTGGCTCAGGTTCGATGAATGTAGTTTCAAAACCAAGCCTTTCCATTTCTCGTACAGCATCTATAACAGCTTTGTGTTCAGTGGCAACGCTAATAATATGTTTCCCTTTTGCTGAATAAAAGTTTCCTGCACCTTTTATTGCTAAATTATTTGATTCTGTTGCTCCTGAGGTCCAGATAATTTCTCTAGGATCTGCATTGACTAATTTGGCAACTTCTTGCCTTGCATTTTCTACAGCTTTTTCAGCTGCCCAGCCGAATGGATGGCTACGAGAAGCAGGATTGCCATAACTTTCTGTGATAAATGGAATCATTTTTTCAGCAACTCTAGGGTCTACTGGAGTTGTTGACGAGTAGTCCATATAAATAGGCATGTTTAATGTTTCTGTTGTCATAATTTCCTCTAAATATTTATGCGGCGATCGCAGTTAATTGTTTTAATCTTTCAAGCTCACTTTTTAGTGCTATTAAAAATGTGTCAACCTCATTTTTATTACTATTAATACCTAAACTAATTCTTATAGCCCCCTGTGCAATTTCTTCACTAACTCCCATTGCTATTAAAACATGGCTTGGTTCGCTGTTATTACTTGAACAGGCTGAGCCACTTGCTAAAGCAAAACCTTTTCTATCTAATGCTGTTAGTAAAGTACTGCCGTCAATACCCTTAAATGTAAAAAAAACAGTATTATTAAGCCGTTCTGAATTTTCTCCGAAAATTAAGGCACCCATTTTCTTTAATTCTGAAATTAGCTGAACCTGAAGGGGCTTAATATTTCTATTAAGAAGGACCATATGTTCCTTAGTTCGTTCACATGCTTTTCCAAAGCCAATAATTGCTGCAATATTTTCAGTCCCACTTCTCAAACCTTTTTCTTGCCCACCCCCCATAATAAAAGCTGACATATCAATTTTTTTATTAAGAATAAGTGCAGCAACTCCTTGTGGCCCATAAATTTTATGGCTCGAGATTGTCATTGCATCGACCTCAAGCATCTCAAAGTCGACAGTAATTTTACCTAGAGCCTGAACTGCGTCAGTATGAGTTATTATTTTTTTTAACTTTGCCCATTCAATTATTTTTGGCAAATCCTGGATAATACCAGTTTCATTGTTAGCCATCATTACGGATAGAAATGAGATGGGATTTTTAGAATCATTCTCTATTTTATCAAGATCCAACATACCTTGGCTGTCAACTGGAATTTTGGTTGTAACGAAACCTTTTTTAGAGAGGGACTTAATTGGTTCACTTATACAGGGGTGCTCAATTGCACTATAAGCAAAATGCGTTTCTGGATAGTTCTGAGCAATTCCATTAATAATAGTATTATTAGATTCTGTACCGCTAGCTGTAAATATTACTTGAGATGGATGCGCATTAACAGAGCAAGCTACCTTCTCGCGTGCCTCTTCTATTGCAGTTTGAGCACGTCGGCCAAATTTATGATTTGACGCAGGATTACCTTGTTGATTTGATAAAAAAGGAATCATCTCATTTAAAACTTCGGGATGAATAACGGTGGTTGCATTATAGTCAAAGTAAATCAATTTAAATTAACCTCGTCTTTAATGATTGTGCTTGTTTTTTTTTAAAATCAAATTTAATTGTTTTCTTTTTGTTGTGTTGGCTCTCAACTAGATTAGCAAGCGTCAATCCATCTAGATAGTCAAAAATTTTATTATTTAATGATGCCCATAAGTCATGTGTGATACAACGATCTCCATCCTTACAGTTTTCTCGTCCACCACATTGGGTTGAATCAATTTGCTCGTCAACTGAGGTGATAATTTTTTTTATGGTGATAGCATCATAATCCATGGCTGTATGGTAGCCACCACCTGGCCCCCGAATGCTTTTTACTAGACCCACACGGCGCATACGGCTAAAAAGTTGCTCTAAATATGAAAGAGATATAGATTGACGATCACTAATTTCACTTAGTGTGACAGGATTACTAGCCTCATTTAGCGCTAAGTCTAACATCGCAGTTACTGCGAATCGCCCTTTAGTAGTAAGTTTCATACCAAATATTCTACAATACCTGACTAAATCAATCAAGTATTAAACTATATAAAATAAATTATTTATTTTTTGGAGTGATTAGAGCTTTTTCAAGGCTCTTAATTTTTTCATCTTGGCTATTAATTTGTTTAATTAATTCCTGAATAGATTGGACCATTGGATCATCTTCATCTTTCCCAACAGCATACGGACTGAAGGAATTAGTTTTTTGAGTACTTTCATCAACTAAGCGTGCCGGAATTCCAACTGCCGTAGCATTTTTGGGTATATCTTTAACGACTACTGCATTAGATCCAATTTTTGCACCGCTACCTATAGTAATAGGCCCAAGTATTTTAGCACCAGCACCAATAACTACTTTATCTTCAAGAGTAGGGTGTCGCTTCCCTTGTTTCCAGGAAGTTCCACCTAGTGTAACTCCATGATAAATAGTGCAGTCATCACCAATAATTGCTGTTTCTCCTATTACCACTCCCATGCCATGGTCAATAAAAAATCGACGTCCGATTACCGCCCCAGGATGAATTTCTATTCCGGTTATTATTCGTGATAAATATGAAGTGGCTCTGGCTACCCAATAAAGTTTAACTCGCCAAAAAAGATGAGCTAATCTATGAAAAAGAATGGCGTGAACTCCTGGATAGGTTGTGATAATTTCAATATAGGATCTTGCTGCAGGATCTCTATCGAATACGATGGAGAGATCAGATTTTATTTTTTGAAACATATTTATAATTTCATTTAAGGTTTTAAGAAAAATATTATCTCATGAAAACTAAAACTTGACTATTTAACTCAAGTAAAGATTGTTATAGTTTTTTTTGTATTTCAGAGAGAATGCCTCTTAGAATATTAACCTCATCCTTATCTAAATTTGATCTATTAAACAAAAGTCGCAACCTTTGCATAAGGCGTTCAGCTTGAATTTTTTTTAGAAAACCAATTTGATCTAAAACGGATTCTAAGTGATCAAAAAAACTATTAAGAACATTGTGCGATACATATTTTGCAGGAATTACTTTTGTAATATCATTATGAAGATATAGATCAGTCATCATTCTAATCTCATGACACACAATTTGAACTGCTTGTGATAAATTAAGTGAAGAGTAGTCTTTATTTGCGTCAATAAAACTAAGTTTTTGACAATGTTTAATCTCATCATTAGAGAGACCATTTTTTTCGTTGCCAAATAATAAGGCTACTTCATTTTTTTCTGCCACAGGAAGTATGTTTGTTGCTGTTAATCGAATATTTTCGTGTGGTTGGGTTAACTCTCTTTTTCTAGCTGTAAAACCAATTGTAAAGTTTACCCCAATCAGGGCATCCTCCAAAGATTCAACAACAATGGCATCCCTAAGAACGTCATCTGCCCCTGATGCTAAGGAACTTGCCTCAGCGCTTGGAAAGTTATTCGGCTTAACGAGGTATAATCTAGAAAATCCCATGGTTTTAAGTGCACGCGCTGATGAACCAATATTTCCAGGATGGCTAGTTCGACATAGAATAATTCTAAATTTTTTCAGTAGATTTGATTTGGTTTGCACGGGTTTTCTCTGTAAAATGTTATTTTAACAAGTTCACGCTAGTCTTTTCCAATTATTTTTAGGTTTATTTATGCACCCAATGCTAAACATAGCAGTAAAAGCAGCTCGTCGTGCCGGCTCCATTATTACTCGTGCCTCAGAAGATATTGGTGTCTTGACTGTAAATGACAAAGGATATAACGATTTTGTTAGCGAGGTAGATTTAGCATCAGAGAAGACTATTATAGAGGTTTTAAGTAAGGCTTACCCAGGTCACGCATTTTTAGGTGAAGAGTCAGGGCTAAGTGGAGATGGAGAGAATGTTTGGATTATTGATCCATTGGATGGGACCACAAACTTTCTTCATAGTTATCCCCAATACTCAATCTCAATTGCCCTACAGTACAGGGGAGAAATTACGCAAGCTGTTGTTTACGACCCGAATAGCAATGAGCTTTTTACTGCTTCTAAGGGACAGGGTGCTTATCTTAACGATCGTCGAATTAGAGTGTCAAAAAAAACTAAAATGAAAGAATGTTTGATTGGAACAGGATTTCCATTTCGAGACTTTACCCACTTACCATGCTATTTAAAAATATTTGAACAACTAGTACGCGAGACTTCAGGTATTAGGAGACCTGGAAGTGCAGCATTAGATTTAGCATATACAGCAGCAGGGCGATTTGATGGTTTCTTTGAGATTGACTTATCAAAATGGGATATTGCAGCAGGAGGCTTATTAATTAAAGAAGCCGGAGGTATTGTTAGTGACTTCAGTGGTAAGGATGATTGGATTAACTCGGGCAATATTATTGCCTCTACACCAAAGATTTATGAGCCTTTTATTAAGATTATAAGTAAGCATTTAAGCAAAGAATTAAAAAGTTAACTATTAGACTTATTATTTATCTAATCTAAATCCATTCCATTACAGGTTCTTTTTTGTATTTTTAACCAGTTTTCTGCCATTGAGGTTTTTCTGTAATCCTTAAAACATGGAGCCCCTAGGGTGTAATGTATAAGTTTTGCTGAAGGGTTTTTCGGATATTCGATAGCTAACCAATTCCATTCAATAGGAAGTTCACCTATTTCTTCATCCTCAAGCCATGAAAAACGATGTAAGAACTTCCCTGTTTGTTTGTTAATGAAGTCTGGGGTTAAAATTTTGTGCTTGGGGTGGGAGCAGTTCCATAAAATAACACTTGACCAATTTTTTCTTGGATAATTTTCATTTTTGTTATCAAGATATTTATTCTCGGCTTTTGTTTTGTAGTCGTGTTTAACAACTTGAACAGCTTTAGTTTTATCCCTAAGAGCTAATAATTCCTTAATATCTGCTTGGCAGATCATGTCACCATCAACATAGATAGACCATCCCTCAAAGTTAGACATAAAGGGAGTTAAGAATCTTGAGTAGACAAAGTCATTACTTTTATCTTTATGAGTTTCTTCATAAAAATTTAGTGTACTCACAGCCAGTGGCGTAATTTCGATAGGCAGTGTAGCTTTTTCAATTAGACTTTGAATAAAGGTATGATAGACAACAGATTCTCTCGGGTCGAAGCCTACAAAGAGTTTTACTTTAGATATCATTTCTATCTTTTTTTTGATTAATGATGATGACCACCTTCTTCATGAACATGCTTATGTGTAACCTCTTCTTTACTTGCA
The DNA here is from genome assembly GCA_029244935.1 of Methylophilaceae bacterium. Lineage (GTDB taxonomy): Bacteria > Pseudomonadota > Gammaproteobacteria > Burkholderiales > Methylophilaceae > BACL14. The sequence continues at coordinate 53,690 of JAQWQF010000019.1, forward strand.
TCTCTGACATCCTTAATCATTGCTTCAAAAATAACCTTCTGACCTGCCCAAGGATGGTTACCATCTACAACAACCTTGCCGTCTGCAATATCTGTTATGGTATAAACAATAACTTCTCCTGAACTATCTTCACCTTCAAACTGCATTCCTTCTTTAAGGCTCTTTTCTGGAAATGCACTAGCGGGTTCCATTTGAACCAGCTCTTCATTATAGTCTCCAAAAGCATCCACTGGTTCTAATGCTACAACAACTTTATCACCAATTTTTTTACCATGAATTGCTTCTTCTACCTTAGGAAAAATATTGTCATGCCCACCATGCAAATAGGTTACTGGTTCTTTAGTAGACTCTAAAATATTTCCATCAGCATCTTTCAGGTCAAATGTAATACTTACAACGGTATTCATTTTAATTTTCATATTTAAACAAGACCTTAAAAATTTGAATTTCTATAATTTAAGATTTTACCTTAGAGCGCCGTTATTAATAAACTTTTTTCTTGCGGTTTTAGCCCTCAGATTTTACATATATATCAGTTGGGCTTATGACAGTAATTTTTTTGGTTGCTGAGATTTTTGGAAAGTCCTTACTAAAATGGAGACCTCGACTTTCATCTCTTTTAATTGCAGACAGGACAATTAGTTCAGCTACTTGTAAAAGATTACGCAGTTCGATTAGATTATTACTAATTTTAAAATTGGTATAGAACTCATCAACCTCGTCACGAAGCATGTTTATTCGATGTAATGCTCTAGCAAGTCTTTTATTGGTTCTAACGATTCCTACGTAATTCCACATAAATCGACGTAACTCATTCCATGTGTGAGTAATCAATACCTCCTCATCTGAATCGGTAACCCGACTTTCGTCCCATGACGGCAATAAATATGTTTGATAATTTTTTTCTAAAAGAATAGCTTTAGTTGCAGTATCTGAAAAAACCAAACATTCCAAAAGCGAGTTGCTTGCTAAGCGATTTGCACCGTGCAGACCCGTATATGCTGCTTCACCAATTACATAAAGCTGCTCAATATCTGTTTTTGCATCAAGATTTGTCATCACCCCACCGCAGCTATAATGAGCAGCGGGTACAACAGGTATAGGCTCTTTTGTAATATCAATATTCAAATCTAAACAGCGCTGATAGATAGTAGGAAAACGTTCCAGGAGAAAAGATTTTGGTTTGTGACTAATATCAAGGTAAACACAATCCAAACCTCTTTTTTTCATTTCAAAATCAATTGCACGAGCAACAATATCGCGAGGCGCTAGCTCTTTTCTTTGGTCGTAAAGGTGCATAAAGGTATGACCATCAGGTAATTTTAAAATACCACCTTCGCCACGAAGTACCTCTGAAATTAAGAACGATTTCGCATGAGGATGAAATAAACAGGTTGGGTGAAATTGAACAAACTCCATATTAGCTACACGACATCCGGCTCTCCAAGCCATTGCAATTCCATCACCTGTACTTACATCAGGATTAGTAGTGTAGAGATATACTTTACTTGCTCCACCTGTTGCTAATATAGTAATTTTTGAGGAAAAAGTTAGTATATTTCCTGTTTTATTTTCTAAGACATATGCACCTAAGCAGGAATTTTTATGGTTAGTTTTTACTTCAATTTTATTGGAAGTAATTAGATCTACCGCAATATGGTCTTCAAAAATAGTAACATTAGGATGCTCCTTGATTTTATTGATTAAAACATTCTGAACTGCTCTGCCTGTTGCGTCAGCCACATGCGCAACACGACGATAGGAATGGCCACCTTCTTTTGTGAGGTGAAGGTCATTTTTGATTTGATCTTTAGTAAAATCTACTCCGATTTCAGCAAGCCATTTGAGTGCTTCTTGACTCCGATTAGCAACAAAAGAGACGACCGCCTCATCACAAAGTCCTGCTCCAGCTGAAAGGGTGTCATTTATATGCGCGGCTACAGAATCTTCTTCGGAAATTGCGCTTGCTATACCACCTTGTGCCCATTGGCTTGAGCTCACTGATAATTCTTTTTTGCTAATAATAGCAATTTTTTTATTATCAGCTAGCTTTATTGCTGAACTAAGTCCAGCTAGACCGCTACCTATGATCAGCACATCAAAATTTAACATCATTTTACTTAATTATTTTTGGAACTTATTTATTATGTATTAGGTCACGTTATTGTATAGATAATGAATGAAACTAACAAAAATTATAAACTTTTTTGAAAGATACCATCATGCAACCATTAAAAATAGTTCAAAGTGCTAACCCGATGTACAATACTGCGATAATGGAAAAAAAAGCTATCACATCAGTTCAAAAGCCAGTTAACCCTGAGCGTGCTATAGATCAAATTCTTGTTGAAAAAGCACAAAAAGGAGATAAGAAGGCTTTCAGTATATTGGTTGAAAAATATAACAAAAAACTGTTTCGTCTTTTGAGTAGGATGGTTAGAGACCAGTCTGAAATAGAGGATATTGTCCAGGATTCTTTTATTAAGGCCTACCGAGCAATAAACAATTTCCGTGGTGATAGTGCCTTTTATACCTGGTTATATCGAATTGGTATTAATACGGCAAAAAATCATTTGGTTGCTTTAGGAAAGCGTCCCAAGGCAATGGACGAAGTTGAGATAGAAGACATAGAAAATTTTGAGACTGGAAATGAAATGAGAAATTATGACACTCCAGAGAATACTATGATGAACAAGGAAATTGTTTCTGCTGTAAGTGAAACAATTGAAATACTCCCAGAAGAACTTAAAGAAGCAATTGCTTTAAGAGAGATGGACGGATTAAGCTATGAAGAAATTGCAGAAATAATGCAATGCCCAATAGGAACTGTAAGATCGAGAATTTTTAGGGCGAGAGAAGCTATAGCAGAGAAACTAAAACCTTTAATCGAAGAAAGTAACAAACGTTGGTAAATTAGGAAAATTAAAATGACAGAAAAAAACTCATCATTGTTTGACAATGAAATAAATGAAGAAGATATTGAATCTTTAATCACAACTGAGATTAAAAAACCCAATATCCGTAATCAATGGCTTTACTATCAAACCATACGCGACGTAGTTCGAGGTGAATATAGTGGCCCAAGAAATTTATCTAAAAAGATTATGGAAGCAATAGATGAAGAGCCAACTCAAATCAGAGGCTATAGACCAGCAAAAGAGCTTTCTATTAATTTGAATTCATATAACTGGCAATTGGTTTTAGGTTTTTCTATTTTGTTTGCGGTTGCTTTTGTAGGCTTTAATTCTAAAACTGAAAATACTGTTGCGCCTGTTCAGCTAGTTTATGAGGAAATGCCTACTGAAATCATGAACGCACATTATGCAAATACATCATCGACGGCCAATTATTTTGTTCAAACAACTTTTGTAGATTAAATGATAAAGTATTTTAGCCTGATTTTATTTCTTCTAACTTCGGTTAAAACACCTCTGTTAGCTGAACAGAATCCATGGGAAATAATTGAGAAATGTCAAAAAGCTAGCCAAAATCTTAATTATAAGGGTATTTATATATCTCAGCATGGACATGACTTAAAGTCTGTCGAAATTACTCATGTTCTTCATGGGAGTGAGCAATTTACCAGAATTAATTTATTGGATGGCAATGCCGACGAGGTTTTATCCCAGGGTAAAAATGTTGTGATTTATCATAAGCAAGATAATAATGTTGTGATTCAAAAAAGAGAGCAACAACATTTTTTCCCTGCTATTTTTCCTGGTGACATTAGTGAAATCAAAAAGTATTATTTACTAAGTTTTGGAATGTCAGAGAGAGTTGCAGGACGAATGACCCAAAGAGTTAATTTAACTCCTACAGACGGCTTTAGGTATGCTTATAATTTTTGGTTGGACCAGGAAACATTACTTCCTCTTAAGATGATTATTAGCAATCTTGATAAAAATATTTTAGAGCAATCTGCTTTTAATAAAATTCAATTTAATAAAGTAACTGATCTTAAATGGTTTACTCCAACTTTGGATGATTCAAAAAAATATCATATTGATGAAAATATTACCAAGGAAATAAATATTAACCGATTTTGGAGGGCTAAAAATATCCCACCAGGATTCAAGGAAGTAAATTTTATAGTATCAAAAATGCCAGATATAAACTTGGTTGGTAATCATTCGATATATACAGATGGTCTTTCTTATATTTCGTTATTTGTACAGCCGGTTCGTAAGGGCCAAAAACCGAAAGTAGGAGATCTTAGTTTTAATTCAACTAATGTATCAGCTCGATATTATAGAGGATATCAAATTATGGCAGTTGGTTCGGTTCCTCTTAAAGCAGTAAAAACCTTAATCGATTCAGTAGAATTTTAATTTTATTTTATAATTAAGCTCTTTACTCAAAATTAAAACTTAAATTAGGAAACATAAATAATGATAAATAAATTACGGATATTTTTTATTTTTATAATAGTTTGTCTTAACTCAGCTTTTGCTGTTGAGCTTCCAGATTTTGCCGTTCTAGCTGAAGAGCAAGGCAGTAAAGTAGTTAATATTAGCGCCTCAAAAGAAGTTGTATCCAATTATCATGGTGGTCCCTCTGTACAAGACGAAAGAATGCAAGAATTCTTTAAGAGATTTGGAATACCTGGCTTACCAGGAATGCCTCCTAGCGGTCATGGTAGTCAGCCACCAGAAAAGCAAAGTGCGACTGGTTCAGGATTTATTATTGATACTAAGGGCTTCGTAATTACAAATGCACATGTTGTAGCAGATGCAGATTTAGTAACTGTAAAACTAGCCGATAAACGTGAATTTGAAGCAAAAATTTTGGGTGTTGATCGAAGAACTGATGTTGCTTTACTTAAAATCAAGGCATCTAATTTACCAGCCGTAAAATTTGGAGATCCAGAAAAAGTTAAAGTAGGTCAATGGGTTGCTGCCATTGGGTCTCCTTTTGGTCTTGAAAATACTATGACAGTAGGAGTTGTTAGCGCAAAAGGTCGAGCTTTACCTCAAGAAACTTTTGTGCCTTTTATTCAAACAGATGTTGCAATTAATCCTGGCAATTCTGGAGGGCCATTATTTAATACAGAAGGGGAGGTTATAGGGATTAATTCTCAAATTTATAGTAGAACAGGAGGTTATATGGGCCTGTCTTTTGCAATACCTATTGACGTTGCGATAAATGTAGCTGAGCAACTAAAATTAAATGGTAAGGTAATTAGAGGTTGGTTAGGTATAGCTATACAAGAAATTACTAAAGAATTATCTGAATCTTTCAAAATGGAAGATACAAAAGGGGCTCTAATTGCAAATGTAGAAAAAGGCTCCCCAGCAGAAAAAGGGGGATTATTATCAGGAGATATTATTTTAAGATTTAATAAAAATGTGATCGTTGTTTCATCTGATCTTCCTAAATATGTTGGCACGACAAAACCCTTTACAAAAGTACCCGTTGAAATTCAAAGAGATGGAAAAAAAATAGTATTAAATCTTGCAGTAGGTCAAATGCCAACTGATGCGAGGATAGCTAAAAAAAATAAAAATGATTCTAAAAAGGTTAATCGTATTGGGCTTGCATTAAAACAACTTAGTCCCGACGATATGAAAAAGATTAACGGCAGGAACGGGCTATTAGTTTTATCTACTCAGGGTAAATCAATAGCTGCCGGCATTAGACCCGGTGATGTTATTCTTGCTCTAAATAATTCTGCTGTTAAAACTGTTGCATCATTTAATCAAAAATTAAGAAGGATCCCAAAAGGAAAACTTATTGCATTACTTATATATAGAAAAGGTGACACGCTATATGTCCCTATTCGCATTACAGATTAAATTTATTCTTCATGTTTTAAGTCAATAAGGTAAAATCATTTCTTTGTAAAGGCGCCCATAGCGCCTTTACCTATTTCTAATATTTGATTCGGGCACCAAATTTAAATGAATAACATCAGAAACTTTTCTATTATTGCTCATATTGATCATGGTAAATCAACCTTAGCTGATCGTATTATTCAATTTTGTGGCGGTCTTCAGGATCGTGAAATGGAAGCTCAGGTGCTTGACTCTATGGATTTGGAGCGAGAACGTGGAATTACGATCAAAGCCCAAACTGTAACTCTTAAATATATCTCTCTTGATGCCGAGGAGTATATATTTAATATAATTGATACTCCTGGTCACGTGGATTTTACATATGAAGTTAGCCGATCTTTATCTGCCTGCGAGGGAGGGGTTCTTGTAGTAGATGCTTCACAAGGAGTCGAGGCTCAAACAGTCGCAAATTGTTACACCGCTTTAGATCAAAATGTTGAAGTATTTCCTGTCCTAAATAAAATTGATTTAGCATCTGCTGAAACTGATCGTGTTAAGAAGGAAATAGAGGACGTAATTGGTATTGATGCTAGTGATTCAATTTTATGTTCAGCTAAAACAGGGTTAGGAATCCAAGATATTTTAGAGCAGGTTGTTAAGAAAATTCCTGCTCCTCTGGGCGACATAAAAAAACCTTTAAAAGCTTTAATAATTGATGCATGGTTTGATAATTATGTTGGAGTAGTTATGTTAGTCCGCATAGTTGATGGTGAAATTAAGCCAAAAGACAAAATTCATTTGATGGCAACTAAGGACGAACATCTTTGTGAGCAGGTGGGGGTCTTTACACCAAAATCCCATGTAAGACAGTCTTTACAGGCAGGGGAAGTAGGTTTTGTAGTTGCAGGCATTAAAGAACTAGCGAGTGCAAAAGTGGGGGATACGGTTACCTTAGTTAAGAATAAAGCAAAAGAGCCGCTACCGGGCTTTAAAGAAATAAAGCCTCAAGTTTTCGCAGGACTCTACCCGGTTGAATCGAATCAGTTTGATGGGTTGAGAACCGCGTTCGAGAAGTTACAGTTAAATGACTCTTCTTTATCATTTGAACCTGAAAATTCTACTGCCCTTGGGTATGGTTTTCGTTGTGGATTCCTTGGTTTACTTCATATGGATATTGTTCAAGAACGACTTGAACGTGAGTATGAGATGGAACTTATTACAACCGCTCCCACAGTAATTTATGAGTTGCTACTAAAGAATGCTGAAACAGAAATGATTGAGAACCCTTCCCGACTTCCTGATCTTTCAACAATACAGGAAATTAGGGAGCCTATTATTAATCTTAACGTATTAATGCCACATGATTATGTTGGGCCTGTTATGACCTTGGTAAATTCTAAACGAGGCATACAAAAAAATATGCAGTATTTAGGAAGACAAGTAATGATTAGCTACGAAATTCCACTTAGTGAGGTAGTTCTTGATTTCTTTGATAGGCTTAAGTCTGTATCAAGAGGCTATGCCTCAATGGATTATGATTTTTTAGAGTTTAGAGCAGCAGATTTAGTGAAGCTAGATATTATGGTTAACGGTGAACGCGTAGATGCATTATCATTAATTGTACATCGATCTAATAGCTTATTACGTGGAAAAGACTTGGTGACAAAGATGCGCCAATTAATTCCAAGGCAGATGTTTGATGTCGCTATACAGTCAGCGATTGGTGCTAATATTATCGCAAGAGAGACAGTCAAAGCTATGCGGAAAAATGTTACAGCTAAGTGCTATGGTGGTGACGTAAGTAGAAAAAAGAAATTATTGAGTAAACAAAAAGAAGGGAAAAAAAGAATGAAACAAGTTGGTAATGTAGAAATTCCTCAAGAAGCATTCTTAGCAATCTTACAGGTAGATGAATAGATGATAGCTGAGATACTATCTTCACTTGCTACGTACTTTGAACATATATTAATGGCTGTTACTTTTTTAACAGGCCTCATCTCATTTTTAGATTTAGCCTTTTTAAAATCCAAAAGAAAGCCAGGAAAAAAAGAAGGGAAGATAGTAGAGCATGCTAAAAGTTTTTTCCCTGTCCTATTAGCCGTATTTGTTATTCGTTCATTTATAGTTGAGCCTTTTAAGATTCCTTCTGATTCAATGATGCCAACCTTAATCAACGGTGATTTTATTGCCGTAAATAAATTTAGTTATGGCCTTCGGCTTCCTGTTTTTCATAAAACATTAATTAAAATTGGTGGTCCAGATAGAGGGGACGTGATCGTATTTCGTTTCCCAGATAATCCAAAAATAAATTATATTAAAAGATTAATTGGGTTACCTGGTGATGAGGTTCGCTACAAAAATAAACAACTTTATATAAATGGAAAAGCAATAAAAAAAGAATTTAAATCAGATTATCTTTATGATTCGACATTCGGATTAAAGAATGCAAAACTATACAATGAATCTTTTGGATCTGAGGATCATAGAATTATGACTATGGATATTTATCCTTCTCAGGATGAAACATTTAATGTGCCCCCTGGCCATTATATGGCAATGGGTGACAATCGCGATAACTCTTCTGATAGTCGCGTATGGGGGTTTGTCCCTGACAAGTATTTGGTGGGAAAAGCATTTGGTATTTGGTTTAACTGGTCGGAGCCGAGCCGTATTGGGCAATCGATTAAATAAATTATGACCAGCACATCACAACTTTATCAATTTGAAAATTTGCTTAAGTATGAATTTAAGAATAAATCCTTACTTGAATTAGCATTAACTCATCGGAGCTTTAAAGGAAAAAATAATGAGCGTTTAGAGTTTTTAGGTGACAGTATTCTAAATTTTGTTGTGGCAGAATTATTATTCCAGAAGTTTCCTATGTCAGTTGAGGGAGATTTGAGTCGATTAAGGTCAGAGCTAGTAAAGGCTTCAACGTTAAGTGAAATTGGAATTGAAATTAATGTGGGTAGTTTTATTAGATTAGGAGAAGGAGAATTAAAAAGTGCTGGCTGGCGAAGACCATCAATTTTAGCTGATACAGTTGAAGCTATAATTGGGGCGATTTTCATTGATAGCGGTATAAATGAAGCGCAATCAATTATTAAAAGATGGCTGGATAATCGAATTGAAATGATTGACCCAAATAAAATAAAAAAAGATGCTAAGTCATTGCTTCAAGAATTCTTACAATCTAAGAAGATAGAGCTACCTAAATACGAAGTTGGCTCAATTGAAGGTGAGGCTCATTCACAAAATTTTATTGTTCAATGTCATATTCCTGCATTAGACATTAATGTTAAAGGAGATGGGGATAGTAGAAAAAATGCTGAGCAGACAGCAGCAAAAAATGCGCTAATTGCTTTAGGAAAACAAAACGATTTATGAGTGAAAACACCAAAGAAAGACGATGTGGAACTATCGCTATTGTTGGTCAGCCAAATGTTGGTAAGTCGACGTTACTAAATTATTTTGTTGGTACTAAGTTAAGCATTACATCTAAAAAAGCTCAAACGACACGTTATCAGCTCTTAGGTATTCATTCAGCTGAAGATACCCAATTCATTTTTGTAGACACTCCGGGCTATCAATTAAAATATCTCAATACTATGAATCGAGGTTTAAATAAAACAGTTTTACATGCACTTCGTGAAGTAGATTTAGTTTTGTTTTTAATAGAACCAGGCCTAATGGACAAAATTGATGAAAAAATATTAAGTATGATCTCAGCTGATACTCCTATTGTTTTAGTAATCAATAAAGTAGATTTAATGAAAGATAAAGAAAAACTTTTAGGGCTAATAAAGACTTTTGATGCGCTTGAGCGTTTTGAACTCATTGTACCTACAAGTGTTAAGAAGAAAAGTAATCTAATAGAACTCTTACACTCTTTAAGGTCTTTCTTGCCTATTCAGGACTTTATTTATGAGACGGATGAGATTACTGATAAGAATGAGCGGTTTTTAGCTTCAGAAATTATCCGTGAAAAAGTTTTTCGATTAACAGGCCAAGAGTTGCCATATTCAATTGCTATTGAAATTGAAAAATTCGAGCAAGAGGGAGATACTCGTAGAATTTTTGCTGCCATCATTGTAGATCGTGAATCACATAAACCAATGATTATTGGAAAAAAAGGTTCCCGTTTAAAAGAAATTTCTATGAGCTCACGACTGGATATGGAGAGATTATTTGGAGGAAAGGTATGGCTAGAAACTTGGGTTAAAGTTAAAAAAGGCTGGGCCGATGATCAAAGGGCACTTAAGTCCCTAGGACTTTAGTTTTATGGCACGCCAATCAACAAAAAAAGAAAATGAAATTGTCTATATATTACACACTTACCCATTCAAAGAAACAAGTCTTATTATTGAAATTTTTTCCAAGGTGCATGGACGTATTTCTATAGTAGCAAAAGGCGCACGACGACCTCGATCTCTTGTTAGAGGAATGTTGCAATCCTTTCAATCATTGCAAGCCACTTGGTCTGGGCAAGGTGAAATGAAAACACTACATTCTATTGATTGGTGTGATGCACTTTTGCAGATTGAAGGGGATGCTTTAATTTGTGGTTTTTATATTAATGAGTTATTGATGCGATTACTCCCAAAAGAGGACCCTCATGAACAGCTATTTGACTTCTATCATCAAACAATGAAGCTTCTTTCCATGAAGAATCATTTGAGCGTTACATTAAGAAGATTTGAGTTAAGATTATTACAAGAGCTAGGTTATGAATTGCCTTTAACTAATGATGAGAATGGAGCGCCGATAGATCCCAATAAGATTTATAATTATGAAGTTGGCTACGGCCCTTCAGAGATTAAAAATTCTTCAGAGGGTGTTTCTTTACAAGGAAAAACACTTATTGATATGGCTGTGGATGACTACAAGGATCACACAACAGAAATGCAGAGTAAGCAATTAATGCGGTATTTGATTGGTCACTATATTGGTGAAAAACCGTTAAATTCCAAGCAACTTTTTTTACATTTAGAAGGCGAATAAATCAAATGAAGCTAGGTGTGAACATCGATCATATTGCTACCCTAAGGCAAGCTAGAGGAACAACTTACCCAAGTATTATTGAGGCAGCATTGAGAGCAGAAAAAGCTGGTGCGGATAGTATAACTTTGCATTTAAGAGAAGATCGACGTCATATGCAAGATAAAGATCTTTATGAACTAAAGCCATTAATTCAAACTAAAATGAACCTAGAATTAGCGCCTACAGAAGAAATGATCGAGATTGCAATGGATCTAAAGCCAGAAGATGTTTGTATGGTGCCCGAGAGAAGGGAAGAGAGAACTACTGAGGGTGGATTAGATGTCACAAGTCATTTTGATATAATTAAGAAAGCAAGTGATCGCTTGGCAAATGAAGGTATAAGAGTTTCATTATTTATTGCTCCAGATATTAAACAAATCGAAAAGGCAGTTCTTATGGGGGTGCCAGTAATTGAGATTCACACTGGTCATTATGCAAATTTTGATGCTGGACGCTCAAGAGATAAAGAATTATTAACGATTCACAAAGCAATAAAATATGCTCGCAAAGAGGGGTTAATTGTAAATGCTGGGCATGGACTTCACTATAAGAATGTTCAACCTATAGCTTCCATTGAGGGTATTGATGAGTTAAATATAGGGCATGCAATTGTTTCCCATGCTCTTTTTGTTGGATGGGAAAATGCGGTCCATGAGATGAAGTCACTTATTGAGGAATATTCAGACTAATGATTTATGGTATTGGAACAGACGTAGTTGAAGTAAGTCGAATTAGGTTAGTATTAAAAAAATACGGTCTAAAATTAGCAGAAAAAATTCTCACAAATAATGAATTACTTGCTTATAAAACAGCAAAATCCAAAGAAAGTTTTCTTGCTAAAAGATTTGCAGCTAAAGAAGCATTTGCTAAAGCGTTTGGTACCGGGCTTCGAGGAAGTGTAAATTTTAAATCTATAGAGGTGGTGCATGATAGTCTTGGAAAACCACTTCTTAAATACTATAATAAATTACATATATTAGTTGAAGAAAAAAATATATATCATTGCCATTTGTCTATTTCAGATGAAAAAAATATTGCAGTAGCATTTGTTATCCTAGAAAAACAATAAAAAATGACAGTTGATATAGAAAGACGTTTTAGTGGAATTATAAGACTCTTTGGAAAAGATCGATTTAAAATTTTTCAAGATAGTCATGTGTGTGTTGTTGGAATTGGTGGAGTAGGTTCATGGGTTGTTGAATCATTAGTGAGGCATGGTGTTGGCACTTTAACTCTCATTGATATGGATCATATTGCTGAATCTAATATAAATCGACAAATTCACGCGTTGGATAAGACCTTAGGAGCTTCAAAGGTCGACACTATGCGAAAGAGAATATTATCAATTAACCCTGAAGTGAATATTATCTGTATAGATGATTTCTTATCACAGGAAAATATTTCAGAGTATATTTTGAGTTCGCATAATTTTGTTATTGATGCTATCGACCAAACATTGGTTAAAATTTCTTTGGCTGAATATTGTTTGGAGCAAGACATTCAATTTTTAATGACAGGCGGAGCAGGAGGGAAAAAAGATCCTTCAAAAATTAAGTTAACTGATTTAAGGAAAACTTATGGAGATCCATTACTTTCTCGTATTCGCCAGTACTTTAATAAAAAAAAATCTACTAAAACTTCTATTCATAAAATCCCAACAATCTTCTCTGATGAGCCCATAATTAAACCTATAGCTTGTGAAGGTGAAGTTGTTTTGAATGACCTTAATTGTGCCGGCTATGGCTCGACATTAAATGTTACGGCAACATTTGCATTTCTTGCAGTCAGCTACACTCTAGATAACCTCTAAAAAATCTATTAAATAGTATTGAAATTCTTAAAGTGACCCCCACTATAAGTAAATACTTATTTATTAATCATCATTAGGGATGTTGAACATGTCAAAAAAGAAAGAAACGTTAAATTTTCAAACCGAAGTTAAACAATTACTTCACTTGATGATTCATTCTCTTTACAGTAATAAAGAGATAGCAATTCGAGAGTTAGTATCAAATGCAAGTGATGCTGCTGACAAACTTAGGTTTGAAGCTTTAAATGATAATAAGTTATATGAAAATCAATCAGAGCTAAAGATTTACGTTGATTATGATGAAAAAAATAGAACAGTCACGATAGCTGACAACGGTATTGGAATGGATCGAGACGATATAATTAATAATATTGGTACGATTGCACGTTCCGGCACTAAAGAATTCTTAACAAAACTATCAGGAGATGAGGCAAAAGATGCTCATCTAATAGGTCAATTTGGCGTTGGTTTTTATTCGTCCTTTATTATTGCTGATGAAGTTACCCTTATATCAAGAAAAGCAGGACAAAAAGAAGGATTTAAATGGCAATCTAAAGGGGATGGTGAATTTACCTTAGAGTCGGTAGTTAGAGAAGAGCGTGGAACAACAGTTATATTACATTTAAAAAAAGATGAGGACGAATTTCTGGACAGTTGGCGCCTTAAAGAAATTATCAAAAAATATTCAGATCATATTACTTTGCCGATTGTTATGAAAAAAACTGACTTTAAAGATGGAAATTCAGTGAAAACTAAAGAGGATGAGGTAATTAATGATGCTTCAGCGATTTGGTCCCGAAATAAAAAAGACATTAAAGCTAAAGAGTACGAGGAGTTTTATAAAAGCTTAACCTTTGATATGGAGCCACCCTTAGCGCATTTTCATACTAGAGTAGAGGGCACCCAAGAGTACACCTCTTTGTTATATATACCCAGCAAAGCTCCCTTTGATCTCTATGAAAGAGAACGCAATCAAGGTATTAAACTTTATGTTAAGCGAATTTTTATCATGGAAGCTAATGAAAAGTTAATGCCACAATATTTACGTTTCGTTAAAGGAGTTATTGATAGTAATGATTTACCGTTAAATGTTTCAAGAGAAATTTTGCAAGATAGTAAACAAGTTGAGGCAATTAAATCTGGCTCAGTAAAAAAAATTCTATCCGCATTAGAGGATATGTCTAAGAAAAAACCTGACGAATACAAAAAATTCTGGTCTCAATTTGGGCGCGTCCTTAAAGAAGGTCCTTCTGAAGACTCTGGAAATCGTGAAAAGATTGCTGGCTTATTAAAATTTTCTAGTACTCATGATTCAACTGATGAGGAAAGTGTATCTTTAGAAGATTATGTAGGCCGGATGAAAGCCGAACAAGAAGCTGTTTACTTTATTACAGCAGATTCATTTATGGCTGCTAAGAATAGCCCACATCTGGAGATTTTTAAGAAGAAAAATATTGAGGTTTTACTGTTAGGTGACCGAGTAGATGAGTGGATGGTTGCTAATCTACCTGAATATAAAGGTAAAAAGCTTCAATCAATTGCGAAAGGAGATCTCGACCTAGGTAAACTTGAAGAAGATGATGAAAAAGAGGCTAATAAAAAGGTAGAAGAGAAGGCAAAGACCTTAATTGAAAGAATTAAAACATCACTTGGAGATCGGGTTAAAGATGTGAAAGTGACTCATCGACTGACTGACTCTCCATCTTGTTTAGTAGTTGGAGAAAATGATATTTCAGGAAACCTTGAACGTATTTTAAAAGCGGCTGGGCAAAATACACCAGATGTTAAGCCGATATTAGAAATTAACCCTGAACATAATGTAATTCAAAAATTAGAATCTTTTAAAGATTCTGATGAATTTGATGAATATGCATCAGTAATATTTGATCAAGCTATTCTATCAGAGGGCGGGCAGCTGGATGATCCAGTCAGTTTCATTAAAAAAATTAACCGTTTATTAATTAAATAAATAAATAGTTAAAATATGTTTGACAGAGGGTAAATAGCGGTGATATAGTTCGCCCTCTTTGCGATATTGTCGCAGGAAGTTTTGGTTGGTTTGTGAGTGTTTTTAGTCGTAAATTTACTACCTAAAATAGGTGTAAAAATGTCTAAATCTAATTGACAATAATCCGATGTTGGTGCTATAGTCTCCCCTCTTTGCGTCATGTACGTAAAGTCAGCGAAAAATTCGTTGAATCGATCGCGGGGTGGAGCAGTCTGGCAGCTCGTCGGGCTCATAACCCGAAGGTCACAGGTTCAAATCCTGTTCCCGCAACCAATATCGAAATATGCTCTTTAAAAATTTGACAATTGATAAGTGTAGGTATTTGTAGACGAGGTCAAAGTTAAGTTTCCTTTAAAAGAAACTTAATGACTCAAAATACAAATGCTTACGCTGAAATTTGTGACAAGACCACGTTAGTTAGCAATAACTAACCAACCTTGAAATGAATTTGAGTTTAAAGCAAAAAAGCGATACAAACTGTTTTCTAATTTATTGGAAAGCAAAGTAAAAAGTTAGAGATTAAACTGAAGAGTTTGATCCTGGCTCAGATTGAACGCTGGCGGAATGCTTTACACATGCAAGTCGAACGGCAGCATAGAGAGCTTGCTCTCTGATGGCGAGTGGCGAACGGGTGAGTAATATATCGGAACGTACCTAGTAATGGGGAACAACTAGCCGAAAGGTTAGCTAATACCGCATACGACCTACGGGTGAAAGCAGGGGATCTTCGGACCTTGCGTTATTAGAGCGGCCGATATCTGATTAGCTTGTTGGTAGGGTAAAAGCCTACCAAGGCGACGATCAGTAGCTGGTCTGAGAGGACGATCAGCCACACTGGAACTGAGACACGGTCCAGACTCCTACGGGAGGCAGCAGTGGGGAATTTTGGACAATGGGGGCAACCCTGATCCAGCCATTCCGCGT
>JAQWQF010000018.1 GCA_029244935.1 Methylophilaceae bacterium
TATCAGCTATAATTTGTTCATTTTCTGTTGTAGGCCAACTTTCAATTTTATATCCTTCTTTTTTTTGTTTAATTAAATTCGTATTTTCTCTAATATTAATTCCAATTTCTTGCATAAATAATTTAATTGCTTTTATCAATCTTGGGGGACGAATTTAATTAAACAAAAAAAAGAAGGATATAAAATTGAAAGTTGGCCTACAACAGAAAATGAACAAATTATAGCTGATATATTTGTTATTACTTCTGGGGCATGGACTTCAAATTTAGCTATTGATCAAAAGGATATTATTTATCCAGTAAGAGGACAAATGATTCAGTACAAAAAGATAGAATTTAATATGAAACACGTTTTATATTCTGATGATTTTTACATATTACAAAGAAAAGACGGAGTAATATTAGCTGGAAGTACCGTAGAGCACGTAGGTTTTGATAAAAATACTGATGCAATTGCATTAAATGAGCTTATGAAAAAAACTTCAATATTGATACCTGAATTAAAAGGGATAATTCCTGAAAATCATTGGGCTGGAATTAGGCCAGGTACTAAAGGAAATATTCCTATTATCAAAAAAGCTGAAAATTATGAAAATATCTTCATTAATTCTGGACATTATCGATATGGATTAACAATGGCTCCAATGTCTGCAGAAGAAATATATAAACTAATATCAGAATCAATCGAATGAAGAAATTAATTACAATTTGGCGCTTCATTGATGGTAAAGCAGGACACGAAAAACAATCTATTGCTGCTATAAATGCATTATCAAAAAAAATAAATTGTGAAGTATGTGATATTGATTTACCTGCTAAAACTAGTTTTCTCTCTGCCTTACTTTTTGGAAAATTAAAAAAACTAAAAAATTTAAATAAGCCTAATTTAATTATTGGTGTAGGACATCAAACGCATTTATACATTTTATTTGCAAAAAAATATTATGGAGGAATGTCAATATTAATAATGAAACCTAGTCTGCCTACTGATTGGTTTGACTTATGTATTCTCCCAGAACATGACAATGTTTGGGCTCAAAAAGAATATCCAGATTGGGCATTAAGTGGCGAAGCAAGGATATTCTATACGCAAGGACCTCTTGTAGATATCAAAGAAAGAAAAAGGAATAAAAGAGGAAAGAGTATGATTTTAATAGGCGGCCCTTCAAAAAATTATCAGTGGAGTAATGTAAAGATAATGTTGCAAATTATTGATTTAATCAAACAAAATCCTGATGATAAATTTAGGTTGGTTACATCGAGAAGAACCCCAAAAAGCTTTTTGAAGTATTTAGGACATGGAAGATTAAGAGCCATTGAACCTGGGGAGCCCTTAGGAGATGATGATGTGTTACATGCTCAAAATTTAGATATTCACACTAATATCCCTAGTGATCCAGAATGGATCAATGAATTAATGTCTGAGGCTCCATACGTTTGGGTTACTAATGATTCATTTTCTATGATCTATGAAGCATTATCCTATGGAGCACAAGTAGGACTTCTCTGTCTTGATGCATATCCAAATAACAGGTTAGATCGAGCAACAAGGCAACTTTTTGCAGGAAAGCGGTGTAATTGGGATGATGAAAGAAACTATAAGAAATTAACAATTAATCGTAAAAATTTAAATGAAGCTGAAGATTGTGCTGCATTTATTCTCAAAAAATATGAAAAAAACTAATACCAATTTTAAAAAATTAGTTGTTGTTCAGGTTTTACCTTCGCTAATTTCTGGAGGAGTTGAAAAAGGTACGCTGGAGGTAGCAAACTATCTCTCGAGAAATGGACATGATTCTATTGTAATTTCTAACGGCGGTAGATTGGTAGATCAACTTAGAAATGGTGGTAGTACTCATATTAAATGGTCTATTGGTAAGAAATCAATTTTCACATTTTTTTATATTATTAAGTTAGTAGCACTCATTAAGAAAAAAAATATTGACATTATTCATGCAAGATCAAGGTTACCTGCATGGATAGTTTTTATTGCTCTAAAATTAATAGATAAAAGAATAAGACCTCATTTTATAACTACAGTACATGGATTTAATTCAGTAGGTTTATATAGCTCAATTATGACAAAAGGCGATCGAGTTATCGTTGTATCAAATTCAATTAGAAAATTTATAAGAAAAAACTACAATGTAGATCAATCTAAGGTAGTTTTAAATTATAGAGGTCTGGAGCCTAAAGAGTATAAAAGAGATCGTTTATTAACAAGAGGCTGGCTAAAGTCTTGGGAAAAAGAATTTCCAGGACTAGATAAAAAAATTATTTTAAGTATACCTTCCAGAATTACTAGAAGAAAAGGCCACGAAGATTTTTTAGAGTTATTAATTCGTCTCAAAAAAGATAAATTAAATGTTCATGGGTTAATTATTGGAGATGCAAAGAATAAGAAAAATAGATATCAAAGTGAATTAGAACAAAAAATTATTGATTATGGTCTTCAAGAATTTGTTACTTTTACTGGATTTAGGCCTGATGTAAAAAATATTATTGCAGTATCTAGTGTTGTGTATTCATTATCCTTAGAACCTGAATCATTTGGGAGAACAGTAATCGAGTCAATTAAGTTAAAAACCCCAGTAATTGGATATGATCATGGTGGCGTCGGGGAACAGTTGAAATTATTATTCCCAGAAGGTTTAGTGGAATCTAGAAACATACGAGAGCTCTATAAGAGAACAAAAAAAATTATTAAAAATAAGCCGTTAATTAAAGAGACAAATTTATTTCAATTGGACGATATGCTGAAAAATACTATGAATGTTTATATTAATCTAACTCATTCAAAAAGCTAATTTTAATGCATTTACAAGCTGTTTTTTTATAATTTTTGCTGAAAAATACTCTAAGTAAATTTTTCTTGAATGCTTGTTACTCTCATGTAAAAAAGTTGAATTTTTAACCATTTTATTTACTATTCTGCATAATTCTTCAGGAGAGTTTGACTTGTTGAATATAATACCTTTATTTAGCCTAGACAATTTTTTTGGATATGCACCACTGTTTCTTGTAATAACTGTTTTTCCGCAAGCTAAAGATTGAAAAACTTTATTTGGTATTACACTTCGTGCTTTCTTTGAATTACCAAATATCCCAAGAAGTAAATCTGCTCGATTAATTCTTTCTGGTAAATCTGAGGGGGGGATATTATTTTCAAAAAATACATTTGGTAATCCTTGTGCTAACCTCTTACATTCCTTTAAATTTGGCCCATTCCCTAATAATGTCCATTTAACATCGAGTTGATTTGACATTAAATTAGCTGCCCTGACAATCATTTCTGCACCATGTAGTGAAATAAAACTCCCATAAAATAAAACGTCAAATTTTTTATCTGTTGTAACAATTTTTTTAAATGGTTTAAATAAGCTTTCTTCTGCTCCAACATAAACTATTGGGTTCCTTACCTTGCTTAACCCTAATTTCTTTCTGAATAAATCTGCATGAAGAGATGTATCTGAAATAACAATGTCAGCTTTTTTAAATAATGCTGATTCCTTATCTTTTAATTTATCAGAAAATTTTTGGTTATAAATTTTATTTTTTTCATGCACTTCTTTATCCCATGAGCTAATAAGGAAGTAAAAAAGAAGTTTAATATTTAATTTTTCTGACCATTTTTTAGCACTTGGAATGTCTCTATGACGAAAACATGGAACCCATATAAGATCTGGCTTTTCAATTCTCTTTAATATTGCTTCCAAAAAGCCAATACTGCTCATCAATGGCCTAAAGTCAATTATTCTATAGTTTAGATCCTTTAGATGTTTTCTTATGATCATATTTCTTGAATAATTAGGATCAAATCTTCCCCACCAAAGAATAGTTTTTTTATTCATAGAATTTTAATTATATTATAAAGAATATCAGCCGGAGTTACTCCATTCATATCTTTTGAGTTTGCTTGAACTGCTAGAATCTTTTTTCCAAATGGCTTAACTTTTTTTGGGTCTGTTGGCCCCGTAATAACTATCATAGGTGTTTTAGTTGAAGAGGCTAAGTGTGCGGTGCCAGTATCATTACTTATTATAAATCTAGCATTTGAAAATATTTCAATTAGCTCAATCAAATTAGTTTTATTGCACAGATTTATTATAGTTTTATCTTTTTTTGATATGGATAAGCATTCGTTTATATCATCTGGACCACCTATAAGGACTGACTTATATTTGAATTTTTTTTTAATTAAGTCTGCCAGGGAATTAAAATTTTTTGCCCCCCATCGTTTATTTTTTCCTCTTTTATTGCTTCCACAAATAAGAACAACGAAGTTATTTTTCTTTAAGAAACTTCCTTTCAGAATACTCTTAGATGATACAGAATCTTTTTTTGATGTATAAATTTTAGGTGAAAACGTATTAGACTTTATACCAATACTATTAATCGTTCGTTGCATCATTTGAAATGGATTAGTAATTTTTATTCGAGTTTTAGGAAAAATAGAATAAGGTTTTACAGCATGATTACCAATTATATATTTTATCTTGTTACTTAATAATTTAAGGACTGAAAGATATATTCTAGACCTATCATTTGTTTGTAAATCAATAATTAAATCATAATTACTCATCTTAACAATTTTTATCCATTTGTATAAATGAATTAAAGTATTTATACCTTTTTTATTTTTTGAACCCCAAATTTTATTAATTCCTAAGTGATTTTTAAAAATAATCTGCCATTGAGGTAAAGTATTAATATCAACTTTAGCATTAGGAAAAGATTTTAAAATATCTTCTATTATTGCGGTAGATATAATAATATCTCCCATTCCGCCCCACTTGATAATTAATATTTTTTTAATTATTTTCTTTTTCAAATCTATAGATTGAAATTCTTTTTGGCCAAAATTATTTTTTTGATCATAGAAAATCTTATACGAAGTATTATCTTTTACTTTATTCATATTTTTTAGCTATTGCTAATACAAAGCCGACTATAAGCCAGTTTGTAGCATTCATCCAGTTATGCTGAAAGCTGAAATGTGTCATAAATGGAAAGAAGCACACATATAATAAATTGAATAATAGTGCTAGCCTAAACCATTCTTTTTTATTTATAACGGGGCTTAATGCTTGTTTAAATATTTGTATGATTACTGTATAAAATAAAACTAATCCTATTATTCCAGTTTCAGCAAGTAATGATAAAGGATGGTTGTGGGGGTGAAAAATTTTTGCTCCTTCCCAAATATTTATCCCATATAAGCTTGGTAACTCCTTAAATTGATGAAGCCCACCTCCAAATAATGGATTCTGTAGCCATACATGATAGGCTGTTCTAAAAACCATACCATAATCTGAGTCAGTGAAATTTTGTAACTTATAAACCACACTATTAATTGCTCTTTCAAAAACAAGAGGGTATGTAATGTGTATTATTGCTAGGCTACCTAATAATAAGAATATAGTAATTAATAATATATATATTCTCTCAATATTACTCCTCCCCATACCTGCAATAACTATAAATATAGATGAAGTAAACAGAATGAAAGACATTCTTTCACCACTTATAAGAACAGATATAAATCCCAATAAAATTAGACTAATAAAGGATATAGTCCTTAAACTTTTCTTATTGAATACATTAAGAATTATTAAGGAAGTTAGGACAATATATAAATATTTTGTCATAAATATACCTACTACTGGATTATTTCTTAGAGGGCCAGTAAGTCGTTCAGGGCTATATTTTTGATAACCTAATATATCTTCACCTGAAATAAACTGGTACCACACGTCAAAAATTATAAAAAATAAAACTGCAGTAAGGGACACTATAAATTTATTAATAGCATCATCAGATTTAAATATCCAGAAATATAGGGCAAGGGCAAATATTGGCCAACGTAAAAAGGTGATTGCATAAAAAATTGAATCTTTGGGGTTTATGCTTAATGATGAATTTATTATTAATAAATATAAGACAAATATTAAGGAAAATTTAAACCACTTCTCATTGGCCCACAACCAATTTGAATCTTTATAAGACCTATATAAGAAAATTATTCCTATAAGTAAAACAGTTAGGTCTGCTAATCCTCTAAAAAAAATTAGAAGAAAAGGAAGAAGGTAAGGAATATATTTTTCAAAAATTTTTAAGGCATGCATAAATATGTAGCATAAACAATGAAATTGTTAGCATATAATAAACTATTACCTAATAAATAAACTGAATATTTTGATACAAAAAAAATTATTTCATATCCTAGCATTTCTTCTATCTAAGCTTAGCTTAAGAACTGTTCATATTCTTGGAAAATATTTTGGCATGCTTTATTTTTTGTTAAGCCAGAGAGATTATAGGGTTTTAAAAGAAAATATAGAGAATTGTGGATTATTTAAGAAAGCTAATATTCCCCAAGCAATAAAAGAGAATACTCAAGAGCTTGGAAAAAGTATTTTGGAAACTCTTTATATATGGAGCTCTTCTCAGGGAAAAGCTATAAGTCTCGTCAAAGAAATACACGGTAAGAAATTTTTAGATAAAGCTGAAAAGGCAGGCAAAGGAATAATATTTTTAACCCCACATCTAGGTTGCTTTGAAATAACATCAATCTTTTATGGTGCCAACAATCCGATAACTATTATGTACAGAAAAGCTAGAAAGAAATGGGTTAGTGACCTTATGATTAAGGGGAGAAAAAAAGGTCTCGTAAATTTAGCTTCGGCAGATAGTATGGGATTAAGAAAAATTTTGACAGCCTTACAAAGATCGGAGGCAATAGGAATTTTGCCAGACCAGGTTGCGGATAAAGGCCAAGGAGAGATGGCAGATTTTTTTGGAAGGCCTGCATATACTATGGTGCTAACAAATAAGTTGATAAAACGAACTGAGGCTTCAATTATAATGGTATATGGCGAAAGGCTTAAGGACGGTAGAGGGTTTGATATTCATTTTAAATTAATAAATAGGAAGAATATGTCAACCACATTGGGCCTTAATAAAGAACTTGAATTATTTATTAGGAAGAATCCCTCACAGTATTATTGGAGTTATGATCGATTTAAAAAGATTAAAAATAAATGAATAAATCAGATCAGGTGAAAAAAATTTTGTTTGTATCCTTATCTAATATTGGGGATGTCATTCTAACAACTCCAACACTTGTAAGATTAGGACAAAAGTATAGAAACGCTAAAATTGATATTATTGGAGACGCAAGGTCAGAAATTTTATATAAATATTGTCCATTAGTTGATAAATTTTACCAAAAAAATAAATCTGAGGGATTCATAGGTACATTGAAGCTAATTAATAAAATTAGGAGTAATACTTATGATTTAGCAGTAGACCTTAGATCTGATGGTTTATTGTATTTTATCAAAGCTGACAAAAAACTTTACAAAATAAAAGATAAAAATATTCATAGTATTGAAAAGCACTTCCTTTCTCTAAAAGAGGGATTATGTGGTTTGCCAGAACCTATTATTTGGTTAGGCAAGAAAGAAAAAGATAAAGCCAAAAGGATTCTTTTTAAGACAAAAGGCCCATTATTAGTTATTGGTCTTGGAGCTAATTCTAGTCATAAGATTTGGTCTGCTAAATATTATGCTCAATTGGCATACTTGCTAAAAAAATACTTTAATTCAATTGTTCTTATTGGTGATAAAAAAGATGATGAGTTGACCTTAGCTTTTAAAAAAGAATATCAAGGTGATTTCACAAATCTTGCTGGGAAGCTAGATTTACTAACAACTGCTGCTGTTCTTAAGAATGCAGATTTATTTATTGGTAATGATTCTGGTTTAGGTCATATAGCAAGTGCCGTTAAGATCAAAACATTTACTATATTTGGACCTGGAGAACCTATTAGATATAGACCTTGGGGAATTTTGTCTTCATATCTTCAGGACAAAGAAAAAAATATAAATAACATAAAGCCAAAGGTTGTTTTTAGCGAAATAATTGATCGTTTTGGTTTTAAACTATATTAAAAAATAACTTGGCTTATTCGTATTTGCCGACAATAAATTTTTAGTTAATTTACTTTTCCCATAATCCTGAATCACCTCCAGACTTTTTAATTAGACTAATATTAGTTATTATCATTCCTTTATCTGTAGCCTTGCACATATCATATATAGTTAATAAACCAATAGTTACTGCTGCTAAGGCCTCCATTTCCACTCCAGTCTGTCCAGAACATTGTGTGGTTGCAATACATTCTATTAATGAATCTTTTTTATGAACCTTAAATTCTATTTCAATTGATGTTAAAGCAATTGGGTGACACATTGGGATTAGGGCTGAAGTATTTTTAGCTCCCTGGATTGCAGCAATTTTAGCAACCGTTAAAACATCTCCTTTTTTATGACTTTGTGATTTTACTAGACCAAGAGTCTCATTTTTCATGGCAATCATTCCGGAGGCAATAGCTAGCCTTTGTGTTATTTCTTTTCCAGAAATATTTATCATTTTGGCATTTCCATTTTCATCAATATGTGTGAGCATCTCTTTATCACTTTATAATATTTATTCATACTATATTAACTATAATTAAAACAATGAAAAAGCTTTTGTTACTGTTTTATTTCTTAAGTCTTAATTTGATGGCTAATGAATTGCCAGAGTTAGGAAGTTATACCGATAATATCTTCAGTTCTGCAGATGAGGATAAAATTTCTAAACAAATCCTTTACCAGGTAAATAAAAACCCATTAGTAGTTAAAGATAGTGAGATAGATGACTATCTGTCTCATCTAGGACGTCGATTAATGAATGGAACTTCGCTTGCAAATAAAAATACAAAGTTCTTTATCTTAAATGATTCAACTATTAATGCATTTGCTACATTGGGAGGAGTAATTGGTGTTCACACAGGTTTATTTTTGGCAGCTAATACAGAATCTGAATTAGCAAGTGTGCTTGGACATGAGATCGCCCATCTTACTCAAAAACATTTGCCAAGAATTATTGCAAAACAAAAGCGTGATAGCTACAAAACTACTCTTGCTCTAGCATTTGCTTTGTTGGTCTCACGTTCAAATCCAGATTTGGCAGCTGCGAGTTCGACAGTAGCTAATGCGTCTGCAGTTCAAAATACTCTTGATTTTACAAGAAAGCATGAGCAGGAGGCAGATAGAGAAGGTATTAAAATTTTAGACCGTGCAGGATTTGATGTAAGAGCCTCAATTGATTTTTTTAAAACCATGCAGAAAGGCAATCAATTTAGCCAAGGTGCTGCCCCTGCTTTTTTAAGGACCCATCCTGTTACAACTGATCGAATTAGTGATATTCAAGATCGTTTGAGTGAATATCCATATAAACAACGTTTAGATTCTGATAATTTCTATTATGTTAAGGGAAAGATAAGAGCATTCCTTGAGCAAAAAAATACTATTATAAAAATTCTTGAGACAAATATTAAAAATAAATCATACATTAATGAGTCTGGAGAACGCTTTGCATTAGCTTATGCATATTTACGAAACAATATGATTAATAAAGCAAGAAATGAGTTACAAATCATAAAGAAAAAAAAGGCACCTAATCCAATGCTGCTTAATTTAGAGGCAATTATTTTGATTCAGGAGGGGAAAAAAAATGAGGCAACTAAGCTTTATAAAAAAGGGCTGACTATGTTTCCAAGCCATAGGGCTTTTGTTTATGGATTAGCTGAACACTATATTAGGTCATCGAAAACAACTATAGCAATTGATTTATTAAATGAATATTTATTAATATACCCCGAAGACCCTAATCTTTATGAGTTAATGGCTAAAGCACAGGCTGGAGAGGGTAAAGTTTTATTGCAGCATGAAAATTTAGCTGAGTCATTTTATTATCGTTACAATATAAAGGAGGCAATTACGCTTTTAGATCTAGCCGTGCGGGCAAAAGACGGTAACTTTTATGAAAAGTCTCGAGTAGAATCAAGATTGAAAGAGCTAAAAAGAGAGTGGGCATTATTTAGCAAGGGATTATGATAAGTAATATATATTATATTAATATTTATAATTAATTATACATATTAAAATTTTTTCCTTATAATTACTTTTCATTAAATTAGATAAGGAACCACTAATGTCTTCATTAATAAATACAGAAGTTAAACCATTTTCAGCAACAGCTTTTCATAACGGTAAAGAAGTTGAGGTAACTGAAGCTGACCTAAAAGGTAAATGGTCAGCCGTTGTTTTCTACCCTGCGGATTTTACATTTGTATGTCCAACAGAGTTAGGTGATATTGCAGATCATTATGACGAGCTTCAAAAAATCGGTGTTGAAGTTTATACAGTTTCAACTGACACTCATTTCACTCATAAAGCATGGCATGATGCCTCGGATACGATTAAAAAAATAAAGTTTCCAATGATTGGAGACCCAACAGGGACAATGACAAGAAACTTCGATGTAATGATCGAGGAAGCAGGCCTAGCTCTTAGAGGGTCATTTATTATAAATCCTGAAGGCGTTATAAAAACTGCAGAAGTAAATGATCTAGGTATTGGTCGATCAGCAACTGATCTTCTTAGAAAAATTCAAGCAGCCCAGCACGTAGCAGCAAATCCAAACCAAGCCTGCCCTGCTTCTTGGAAACCAGGAGAAGAAGCACTTACACCTTCATTGGATCTAGTTGGAAAAATTTAAATAAATTTTTATAACCATTTAATAAGGAGCTTACATGGAATATATAGATAAGAAAGCCAATCAAATTTTTAGTAAGTTTAGGTTTATATCCACATGGCTTTTAAGACTAGGGCTTGGTATTTCCTTTTTTTTTCATGGTTATGGAAAGTTTCCCTTGCCCCCACAAAAGCTAATAGATTATTTTGGTTTTTCAGAAGCTTTAGCTTCTTTTGTTGCAATAGCCGAATTAACAGCAGGAATAATTTTAATTTGTGGGGGTCTTTTTAGAGACCATTTAGGTAGTCTTTTAACTAGATTTGGGGCATTACTTATAGTGATTATTATGGTTGTTGCCTTGAGCATTGCTCATAGCGATTGGTTCATAACACCTCGATTATTTATGAGTGAGCAAATATTTTTATTACTTATAGGTTTATTCTTTTTGATAAGAGGTAACGATGAAGATAATTAATAAACCCTACATTAATATAATTAATGATGAAGAGAAAAGTATAGAAGAAGTTTGTGGATCAGATAAAAAATGTCAAAAAAGATGGATGGAAGCCCAAAAAGATTGTATTTAACTAAAACTTGAGGAAATTGGGCCAGACTCCTGGCCCTATCTTTATGTAATTAAGGATAGATAGTGAATGTCACTTGATATAAAAATAAAAGAACAATTAAATCAATACCTAACCAAAATTGAATCTGCAGTGAGTATTGATGCCTTCACCAATAAAGAAAAGGAATCTGACTCAATGTTAGATTTATTGAAGGAAATATCAGATATGTCTGACAAGGTATCATTGAATATTTTTGATGATAGTAAAGAGAGGACTCCATCCTTTAAAGTAAATAAAGCTAATGAATCATCTGGTATTCAGTTTGCAGGAATTCCTATGGGACATGAATTTACATCACTAGTATTAGCATTATTACAAGTTGGCGGTTATCCCATAAAGTTATCTGAAGATCAAATTGAGCAAATAAAGAATATTGAGGGAGAGTTTTTCTTCGAGACATATATTTCATTAAGTTGCCATAATTGTCCAGATGTTGTTCAGGCACTTAACGTTTTGTCTTTATTAAATCCTGGTATAAGTCATTGCATGATTGATGGTGCATTATTTCAAGAAGAAATAAATGCTAAAAAGATTATGTCTGTGCCAACCATATATTTAAATGGTAAAGAATTTGGACAGGGCCGATTAGATCTTGAGGAAATTATTAATAAAATTGATACAACAGCCTCTGAAAAAGGAGCTGAAAAACTTTCAGCTATGAAACCGTTTGATATGCTTATAGTGGGGGGTGGCCCTGCGGGAGCATCAGCAGCTGTATATGCTGCAAGAAAGGGTATTAGAACAGGTATTGTTGCAGAACGATTTGGTGGTCAGGTGATGGATACTCTTGGCATTGAAAATTTTATATCTGTTAAAGCAACCGAAGGCCCAAAATTGGTTGCTGCATTAGAGGAGCATGTTAAGGAATATGAAGTCGATATTATTAACCTCCAAAAGGCTAAAAATTTAGTTAAAAATGAAACCTCTAATTATGTAGTTGAGTTTGAGAGCGGCGGAAAGCTTGAGAGTAAATCAATTATTATTGCTACAGGAGCAAGATGGAAAGAACTAGGAGTGCCAGGAGAAAAAGAATATAAAGGTAAGGGAGTAGCTTATTGTCCACATTGTGATGGACCCTTATTTAAAGGAAAAAATGTTGCGGTTGTCGGTGGAGGTAACTCAGGAATAGAGGCAGCTATTGATCTGGCTGGCATAGTTGGTCATGTTACTGTCTTGGAATTTGCCCCTGAATTAAAAGCAGACCAAGTATTAGTCGACAGATTAAAAACGCTAAAAAATGTTGATGTTTTGGTAAATGTTCAAACAAATGAAATATATGGTTCAGATAAAGTTACTCATATAAAATATATAGAAAGAGCATCTAAAGAAGAGAAGCAATTGAATATTGAGGGAATATTCATTCAGATTGGCTTAGTGCCGAACACTGATTGGGTAAATGGTGCTATAGAGCTAAGTAAATATGGCGAAATTGAGATTAATGACCACGGGGCAACATCTTTGCCAGGTGTGTTTGCAGCTGGAGATGTAACTACAGTTCCTTATAAACAAATTATTATAGCTATGGGAGAAGGTTCAAAGGCAGCGCTTGGTGCTTTTGACTACTTAATTCGTCATTAGATAATTTAATCAATTAATTGTTTGAGTAGAGGAATAGTTATTGGTTTTTTTGTTTTTAAGGACCATTCATCGAG
Source organism: Methylophilaceae bacterium (assembly GCA_029244935.1). GTDB lineage: Bacteria > Pseudomonadota > Gammaproteobacteria > Burkholderiales > Methylophilaceae > BACL14. The sequence continues at coordinate 12,862 of JAQWQF010000018.1, forward strand.
AGCGTCTAATGTACTAATTAATGAAGGTAGATCGCGTTTTAAATGCTTCATGCAATAAGCTAGCACATTAAGATTGAGGGACATGCCCTTTTCATTTGCATGGTGTTCAAGAGCTAATAATTTTTCAGTATCAGTTAATATTTTTAATTGGTAAACAAGTCCCCAACTTAGCCTGCTAGAAAGATCTTCTCTTAATCCCATATGTGCTGGAGCATTAGAACCTGTAAGTAGCATTTTTTCTCCCACAGCTTTGTGTTGATTAAATAAATAAAAAGTTTCAATTTGAAGTTCTTCGTTAAACGTATCAACATCTTCAATTATAGTTATTTTCTGTGAAGAAAGAGCTTCTGAAAGGTGAGATTTACCACTACCGCTCTCGCCCCATAAATAAATAAATTGATTATTATCAGAGTTAATGAAATTATTAAGAGCCTCAACGCACTCTTGATTATCTCCGACTACGAAGTTATCTAATGTTTTTTCTGCTGGTGGATGAATATTTAGTAAAAGTTGATCCATAAAAGAGGGCTTTAAAGATGAAAATAACTATTGACTGTAAATTAAGTTAAAATTCTATTATACGTAATGTAATCATTTAGTCAGAGGATAAATAAACTTGTCTCAAAAATCCAAACAGTCAAAATCTATTTCCTATAAGGATGCAGGTGTCGATATTGAAGCAGGGGATCAGCTAGTTAAAAATATCAAACCCTATGCAAAAAAGACCTCCAGAAAAGAAGTGCTGGGTGGTTTAGGAGGGTTTGGTTCAATGTTTGAAATTCCTAAAAAATTTAATAGTCCAGTATTAGTTTCAGGTACAGATGGTGTAGGTACAAAGTTAAAGTTAGCTGTTGAACTTAACAATCATGAAACAATAGGGCAGGATCTTGTTGCAATGTGCGTAAATGATATTTTAGTACAAGGAGCAGAACCTTTATTCTTTTTAGATTACTTTGCATGTGGGAGTCTAAAGGTATCGACAGCAACTACTGTAATTAAAGGTGTAGCTGATGGATGTCTTCTTGCTGGGTGTTCATTAGTTGGAGGAGAAACAGCAGAAATGCCAGGTATGTATAAAGAAGGGGACTATGACTTGGCAGGGTTTTGTGTTGGAGCTGTTGAAAAAAATAATATCATAGATGGAAGTAATGTCTCGAGCGGTGACGTGATTATTGGACTGGCATCATCAGGAGCACATTCAAATGGATATTCATTAATTAGGAAAATTATTCAAAAGAAAAATATTGACCTGAACCAAGAATTTGATGGAAATACAATAGCCGAAGTATTGATGAAGCCCACTAAAATCTATGTTAAATCAATCCTAGAGCTTTTATGTTCAGTTAAAGTAAATGCTATGGCACACATTACTGGTGGAGGTATTACGGAAAATATCCCACGTATTCTTCCAAATAATTTAAAGGCAACGTTGGATCGAAAAGCGTGGGAAATGCCTCGATTATTTAAATGGTTGAAAGAAAAGGGGAATCTTAGTGATCTGGAATTATATAGAACATTTAATTGTGGCATTGGTATGGCAATTATTGTTAAGCCTAAAGATCAAGAGCAAGCAATAAAAATATTAAACGATTCTAATGAAAATGCCTTCTCGATAGGGGTTGTTTCAAATCGAATAAGTGATGAGCCACAGACTAAAGTTAACTAGATTTTTATTTTTTTTTATTTTCTTTACTAATTTAATTAGTGCTGCACAGAGTTTTCCAGAGCAATTTTATATGGAGTATGAATTAACTCAGGCCAATAAATTTATTGGAAATATAACTATTCAATATGTGAGTAAAAATAAAGATTACTCATTAAATGCAATTACTGAAGGACAGGGAATATTAAGATTGCTTGGTAATAGGGAGTTATATAGTGCAGGAAGAATTAACAACATAGGCTTTATACCAAAAATATTTCGGTTAAAAAATATCAAGAAGCCAAAAAAGAATATTGTTGCAATATTTCAACCTTCTTCTAAAAAAATAGAGATTAACTATAAAGATCAAACGTCATTTCTAGATTTAAAGCCTAGAAATTTGGATTTAGCTGTTTATTTATATCAATTTAACTTTGAGAAAAGGAATCAGCCAGAATATAATTTTACTGTCTTAGATGGGAAAAAAATTCGTGATTATAGATATACGAAAATAAGAGATGAAATTATTGAAGTTAAAAATAAGCCCATACTTACAGAACTTTATGAGGGTAAGATTGTTTCAAAAGAAAATTCAAAACATTATGTATGGATTTCTAAGGGTAAATATCGAATTCCACTCAAATTAAAATTGATGACAACTTTTGGTGTAACAATTGAGCAAAGGATGGTTAAGACAAGCCTGCCACTATAAAATAAATGAAATACTATTACATAATTATTGCGTTAGCAATTTCTCTTCTAGCCCATTTATTTTTTTTTAGTAATATTCATTTTTCTTTTAATGATATAACATCTGACGAACATCTTTTTATTGAGATGATTCCTATACCAGCAAATTCAATAAATAATGATTTAAAAAAAATTCATAATATAAGAAGTAATAAACAACCAATCATAAGTCAAAGTAAAGTAGAAGATCTACCGTCTAGAATTAATGAAAGCTATTTAAAAGAAGAAATAAATAAAACTGAGGTTTGTGAGCTTTGTCAGCCTGTTGAAGAAATAATTATTCCAGAAAAAAAGAAATCATATGGAAAAGAAATCCAATCAATTATGATGCAATACATAGTATTTCATGAATTGCCTGCAAATAAGGGGAATATCAATAACTTTACGTTATTTGGCGATAGAAAAAATAAAAATGCTAATGTTAGTAATAGATCAGAGGTGGGGATTCTTAATATCGAATACGTTATCAATAAAAATAGTTACACGATTTCATACGAGGCAAAAGCCAATGGCATCACATCATTGATTTATTCAAAATCATTAATTCAAAAAAGTGAAGGAGTAATTAATGAAGACGGAATACAGCCAAATTATTACCTCTATAAATATGGAGATAAGGTTAAAAATGAGGCCTTTTTTGATTGGGATACTAAAAAGTTAAAGATTACTCGTCAAAATAAAGAAAACCTTTTTGATCTATCTGAGGGGACACAGGACCAACTGAGCTTTATGTTTCAATTTATGTTTTTAAATCCCTTAGACAAAATGCAAATACCAATTACAAATGCAAAAATTTTTAAAACATATAACTATCAATACATAGAAGAGGGGCAAATGAAGAGTAATATAGGAAATATAGACTATGTTCACGTAGCAAAATTTAATTATCAGGACCCAGAAAGGATCGATCTTTGGCTTGCAAAAGACTATGGCTTTCTTCCCTTTAAAGTATCAATAACTGATGAAGATCTAAGTACTATTATTCAAGATATATTTAAAATTCAAGTGGAAAAAAATGATTAATAAATTTGTTATATCAATATGTGCAGATATTTTAAAGGAAGTTTTTATTGGAAAAAATCCATCAGATGTTCATCTAAGTTATTTTTTTAAAAAAAATAGGAATCTTGGTAGCCATGATAGATCAAATATTGCAGAAATATTTTATGGAGTTATAAGAAATAAAAGATATTTAGAAGAAATAGTTCAAGATGAAAACCCTAAGAAAATGATTTTAGTCTATTTAATGGTTATGTTAGGTAAAAGTGTGCGTGAATTAACTCCTATACTTAATGATTTTGAAGTTGAATGGTTACAAAATAAAAAATCAAATAAACAAATAATAAAAAGCTGGCCAGTGAAATTAAGTCTTCCAGATTGGTTATGGGAAAAATTGATTAAGCAATTTCCAGAGAAAGATTTAATCATGTTAGCCCAAAGCTTACTAGTGCCTGCTCAATTGAATCTTCGTATTAATACACTAAAAGATAAATCAAGAGATGAAGTGATTAATGAACTGCGAAAATCATTTCCAGAACACGAGAAATTAATATTACCTACTATATATTCCCCAATAGGTATTTCTTTACCAAGAGGAACAGCTATTAATAAGCATACATTATTCTTGGATGGTAATATTGAAGTTCAAGATGAAGGTAGCCAAATTCTTTCTTTCCTATTAAGTCCTGGACGTGGTCAGATGGTGGCAGATTTTTGTGCAGGGGCAGGAGGTAAATCATTAGCTATATCATCCATAATGAAAAATACAGGGCGTGTTTATGCATTTGATATTTCTGAAAGACGTTTGGCAAATTTAAAGCAAAGACTTAAGAGGTCTGGTGGATCTAATATAATGATGCAGAGAATAGCTAATGAAAATGATCTTAAGATAAAAAGGCTAAAGGGAAAATTTGATAGAGTCATAGTAGATGCACCATGCACTGGATTAGGAACCTTAAGAAGAAATCCAGATTTAAAGTGGCGTCAAAATAAAAGGTCACTGTCTGAACTTATTGTAAAGCAAGGAGCAATACTTAATTCTGCCTCTACATTGTGTAAGAAAGGTGGTTACTTGGTTTATGCTACATGTAGTTTGCTTGATGATGAAAATGAAATGATTGTTGAGAAATTTTTAAGCGAGCATAAAGACTTTGCTACTATCTCTGCCAAAGATGCTTTAGAGAAACAAGGTATAAAACTAGATTGTGATAATTATTTGAAGCTTTTTCCTAATATACATAAAACAGATGGATTTTTTGGAGCTCTCCTAGAGAGGATTGATTAAATGAAGAATATAAATAAAATGATTTTTATATCTGCTGCCATGGGAATATTACTAGGCATATTGATTAAATTTTATCCTAATCTATTTTTTGTTGATTATCTATTAATGGCAACCGAACTAGTTGGGCAAATTTTTATTAAAAGTTTAAAAATGATATTAGTGCCTCTTGTTTTTTTCTCAATTATTGTTGGTGTTTCAAACCTCGGAGGAGGGGGAAAATCTAGCCTAATATGGAAGTCAACTTTTTTATATTTTATGATAACTATGTCAATTGCTATTACCTTGGCACTTGTTGTTATGAATATTGTTCAGCCAGGAGTAGGCTTAAGTATTGATTCATGGCAATCAATTAATAATAACCTTCCATCGACCATGACTATTTCGCAATTCTTTAAACAGTTTTTATTAAGCTTATTTGAAAATCCGTTCCACTCACTTGCTTCCGGGAAAATTCTACCGTTGATAGTTTTTTCTATCATTATTGGTGTGGCATTAAATGATAGGAAAGGGAGCTTTAAGGCAGCCAAAGATATTTTTACTAGTCTTTATGAGGTTATGCTTAAAATTGTTCATTGGTTAATGCTATTTGCTCCATTAGGTGTATTTGCACTTTTAGTAAATATGGTTGCAAGCCAAGACATGAGTTTATTTTCTCAGCTGGGAATTTTTATTTTCACTGTAATATTTTTAATTCTATTTCATGGCTTAGTAATTTTGCCAACTATTTTATTTCTCATAACTAAAATAACACCTATAAATCTATGGGTACAGGGAAGGCCAGCATTTATTACTGCATTTGCGACTAGTTCCAGTGCAGCAACTCTCCCAATTACCTTAAGTGTGGCCGATAATAATTTTAAGACTTCTAAAGGGATATCTAATTTTGTGCTTCCTTTGGGGGCAACTATGAATATGGACGGAACGGCTTTATATGAAGCAGCAGCAGCATTATTCATTGCAAACTTAGTTGGAATGGATCTAACTTTAGCGCAGCAACTTATTTTATTCTTTACTGCTATGGTTGCATCAATTGGGGCACCTGGAATTCCTAGTGCTGGGATGGTAACTATGGCAATGGTTTTACAGGTTTTAGGTTTGCCTTTAGAAGCATTAGCTATACTTCTTCCAATGGATAGGTTAATCGATACTTTTAGGACAACAATTAATGTTGAGGGTGACTTAGTAGGAGCATTAATTGTCGATAAAATTACTAAATCTTAACTTTCCTTTTCTTTTTCTCAATAAATCCTATAGATAAAGAATAAGCTGAAGGTATAACAATCAAGGTCAGCAATGTAGAAGAAATCATCCCACCAATTACGGCGATGGCTAGAGGCCCATTTGATTCAGACCCAGCACCGTAACCTAGGGCGGCAGGCATTAAGGCAAATATCAATGTAAGAGAAGTCATTAGTACTGGTCGAAGGCGGATAGGACATGCTTCTAAAAGTGCTTGATCTGTTTTTTTACCCGTCGCTTTTAATTGATTTGTCATATCAACTAATAAAATAGAGTTTTTTGCAACTAGTCCAATTAGCAGGACCATACCAATCATCGAATAAATATTGAGACTATTTCCTGTGACCCACAATAAGAATATACCGCCAACTACAGCTAATGGTTGAGCTAACATTACTATTAATGGCTGAAAAAATGAATTAAAGAGGCTTGCAAGGACCATATAAAGTAATATGGTCGCTAGAATAAATACAAAAATTATATTACTCATTGTTTTTGCAAATTCTTTAGCTTGACCTTCTAATTGAATTGAATATTCACCCGGAAGTAAATTTAGACTGGTTTGTTTAACTAATGTAACTGCTTCACCAAGAGATATTGTTGGATTTGAATAAAAACTTGATGAGTATTGTAAGTCTTGTCGACCCATTACTGCTGGACCAAGTTCCTGATGAAAAGAGGCTATGGTATCCAGTCGAACTAATTCTCCAGATTTACTCCTTAAATATATTTTATTTAGATCATTTAATTGTTCAAATGATCCATCTTTTGCTTTTAATCTAATATCATACCTTTGACCATCTCCTGGCTCATCATTAAATCTTGCAACATCTAATCCATTACTTAAAACAGAAATTGCTTCAGCAATATCAGCAGCACTAATTCCAAAACTAGAAGCTTTATCTCGATCAATATCTAAAATCATTTGAGGAAGATTCAGTTGTAAATTAAGGTCAATGCTTCCTAAACCTTCATTTTCTGATAGTTTTACCAAAAGCTCATCACTTAAGGTAGCAACTTTATCAATGCTAGGCCCCGTAATTGAGAATTGTAATTTTTCTGAACGCCTACCTCCCGCAAATGAAACACCTGAAGGAAAAGCTTTTACACCAGAGAGTTGGTTAAGATCAATTCCCATTTTTGTCATAATGTCAGATTGAGATAGTGAGCGTTTATTTTTTTCTTTTAATCTAACACTAATAAAGCCACTATTAACCTGTCCTCTACTTCCTAATCCAATCGATGAAAAAACACTAGCAGTGTGGTCATTGTATTGATTAATAATTTTCTCAATCTCTAGTAATTTATTATAGGTATATTCCATATTAGAACCTAGAGGGGTTTTAAATCTAACTGTAAACCGACTCTCATCTTGTTCAGGCACTAATGTTTTTTCTACTTTTGAAAAAAGAAGACTACTAACAAGAACTATAATAAGGCTAGAAATTAAAACTTTTAATCTATGTGACAAGGACCAAGTTAGAATTTTCTTGTAATTTCTATCAAGTTTCTCAAAAAAACTATTTAGGCCTTTAAGCCAATTAACTTCCCTTTCCTTCATTGCTAAAAATTTTGAACACAACATTGGAGTTAATGTTAAAGAAATAATTAATGAGACTAATATCCCAGCTGTAACAACCACCGCAAAGGATTCAAAGAAACGCCCAATGATTCCATCCATAAATATAACTGGAGCAAAAATACATACTAATGCTAGTGAGGAAGCTAAAACTGCAAATACGACCTCTTTACTTCCATTGATAGCAGCATTAAAAATATTTTTATCGATAGTTTTTTGGTGTCGAAAAATATTTTCAAGGACTACAATTGAGTCATCAACAACTACTCCAATCAAAAGTATAAGAGCAAGTAAGGTCATACTGTTAAAAGTAAAACCATAAAAATACATTACTGCAATAGACCCAAGAAGAGAAATTGGGATTGCAATAGCAATAATAAATGTTGATCGAAGAGATTTTAAAAAGAATAATACAACTAGAGCTGCTAATAAAGTTCCTTCAAGAATATGGTTCTGTAAAGATTTAACCATAGATTTAATATAAATTGAATCATCTGTCGATACCTTTAACTCTAAACCTGGTGGCAAGCCAGGCCTTATTTGAGTATCAACTTTTTCTTTAATTTTATTAATAATATCAACAGTATTAGAATTCGCTACCTTTATAATTCCAAGGCCAATCGATGGTTTATTATTATGACGAGCTGTCTGTCTATAATCATCTAAACCATCTTCTACTTCAGCAATATCTTTTATCTTAATTGGTCCACCATCCCTATATGCAACAATCATTTCATTTAAATCTTTAATTTTATGAAACTCTAAATCAAGCTTAAACATTTTTTCTGATTGCGCTCTTACAAGGAAGCCTCCAGGAAGTTGAACATGCTCTTTCTTAAAGGCTAAAATTAAATCATTGGGAGTTATTTGTAACGCAGACATTTTTTCAGGGAGCAAGTCAACTCTTATAGTTCTATCTCTCCTGCCACCTAATGTCACATAGCCAACACCATCTATAGTTTCTAATTTTTTCTTTAAAATATTATTCGCATAAAGATTTAATTGCTGAACAGTTCTGTCTCCAGTTAGCCCTAACCACATAATTGCACTTGCATTTGTTTCAACTTTACGTACAACTGGAGGAACAATTTCATCAGGTAATTTCCTGGCTAATCTGCTGACTTTGGATTGAATTTCATTAAATGCAACTTCAATATCCTTATCTAAGTTAAAAGTAATACTTACAACGGAAACACCTGGAGAGGATTCAGATTTAATGGACTCAATACCTGGCGTTGTGTTGACTGCTTCTTCAATTAGATTTGTAATACTAGCATCAATAATTTCGGGATTAGCCCCTTCTAACGTAGTTGTAACTGTGAGAATTGGAAAATCAATTGTAGGAAATTTATCAATACCAATTTTTTGAAAACTAATGATTCCCAACAAAACAAATACTGCAGAAATCATCCAGGCTAGGACATGTCTTCGAATTGAAATTTCAGGTAATGTCATGCTTTATTGAGATGAAATATTAATGAGAGTTTGATCAGTTAGATATGCTGCACCATCAAGCGCAACTACTTCATTTTCTTCTAATCCCGAAAGGATTTCAATAACACCATCCTGGCTAATGCCAATTAAAACTTTACGCTGCTCAACCTTATCTTTTTTCACTATATAAACAACTTGTCCAGCCGGTCTCAATACAACACTTTGTTCTGGGACGGCAATGCCCTGCCTAGTTGAGAATATAACAGTGCCTTTTACACTGGCCCCTGATTGCCACTCAGTCTGACCCTTAATATCAGCTATGATGTCTATGGATCTACTGTCAGACATTAATTGAGGTTTTAATTCAGCAATCTTGACTGTAATTTCATTGTCTGAAGTTGGCGTCTTAAGCTTTATAGGTACACCTGATTTTAATTTTTTAGCCAATTTTTCAGGGAAGGGTATGTGTGCGCGAAGCTTTTTATTGCTAATAATCTGAAATACTGGATCTCCTATTTTTAGAAAATCACCAACTGACGGGATTTGTTTCTCAACTACTCCGGAAATAGGCGCATAAATTTTAGTTTTCTCAAGATTAGACTGGGCTATATTTCTTTTTGATCTCGAGATTTCTAACTCTTCGACTGTTTCATTTTTTTGTGTAATTATTGTATCAAGAGCATTTGCAGAAATAAATTTTTTATCAACTAAAGTTAAATTTCTTTGGTAAATTTTTTCTTGATTGGCAAGTCGATTATCAAATTTTCTAACTTCAGCTTTTGCAAGCGATAGCTTAAATTGATAATCTTTTTCTTCTATCTCCGCGAGAAGGGCTCCTTTTTCTATAATAGAACCTGTTCGAGCATGCAATCTAAGAACCTTTCCTGAAATTTCTGTAGCAATAGTTGGATCAATAATTCCTCTAATTGATCCTATTGCAGATTCTTTATCTTCAAATGTTTTTAATGTCGCTTTAGCTGTTGTTACATAAATTGCTCGTTTAGTTTTTTCTACAGAAACCTCTTTTTCGCTACAGCCAGCAAGAAATATGCTCGATATAGTTAATATAAATAAATATTTAATGCTATTTCTCATGAATTTTTTCCAAATCAATTAAATTCCAATTAAAAAAGGGCCCTGGGTCAGTTTTTCGTTGTGGTGAAATTTGATTGTGACCAACAATATCACTAATTGGGTAGTTTTCACATAGACATTTAATGAGGTTTATAAGTTTCATGTATTGATTATTCTCAAATGGCTCATGGTCGGTCCCCTCTAACTCAATTCCAATAGAAAAATCATTACAGCTATCCCTATTTTTCCATGATGATACCCCTGCATGCCAAGCACGATTGATACAAGAAACGAACTGCAATATCTCACCTGATCTCTTGATTAAGAAATGTGATGAAACTTTAAGGTCTTTTATAGTTTCAAAATAAGGATGTTTTTTTGAAGCTAATTTGTTTTGAAAAAAATCCTCAATATAAGGACCACCAAACTTGTTAGGTGGTAAGCTAATACTGTGTATGACTATTAAATCAATTTCAATATTTTTTGGCCTATTATCAAAATTAGGTGACTGGACCTTTTTTAAATTCTCTATAAAGCCTTGATCATCTATTCTAAATAATTTTGGGCATGAGTTCATGTAGATAGATTATAATTTATTGTTTTCAATTAGTGCTTATTTTAATCGCTTTTCGATCGTTAAGCATTAAATTTACTTTTTCTAGGAGTTTGAATGTTTATTGATTATGTAATATTTGGCATTGTAGATAATGTGGTGATGTTGTTGGGCGCTTTTTTTGGTCTCGGATTAGAAAAATACCTACCAAAACGTTTTCAGGTAGGTTTAGGTGCAGTTATAGGGGCAGGAATAGGAAATGCATTTAGTGATTTTATGGGGGGCGTAGCCAGCTTAAATTGGCCATTAGCTTTTGGAACAGGGCTTGGGTGTATTATTGCTTTAGTAATGATTCCTATATTCCACAGAGTCCATAAATATCGTAAATAAGAAAATTGAGGTATATTTAAATTGAAAATAAATATTGTTGGGAGGCTTTATTTGTGTCTGTTTTATGAGGCAATAATTCAAATTGCATTATGGTTCGTTGTCACTTTCTTTGTATTGGCTATACTTAAAATTGATTTATTTGAAAGTATGAACTCTCTTCGACTTATTTTATGGGCTTCATCGGGAGTGTATTTTATTCTTTCATGGTTTTATGGTGGACAGACATTGGCAATGAAAGCTTGGAACCTTAAGTTATCCTATCCAGAAGGAAATAGAAATTTTAGTTTTTTTTTGTCACGATATTTTCTTGCATCAATTAGCTTAGCTTTTTTTGGTTTAGGATATTTTTATATTTTTTTTGATAAAAAAAATTGCTATCTACATGATAAGCTTTTAGGCTCTAAAATTATTTATACTCAAATCTAATTATTAAATATATACCAATTAATAAAAATATTAATGTTGGAATAAATGCACTTAGATAAGGGGGCCAATCATTTAATAGGCCTAAATGTCTAATCATAGTATTGAAAATTTGATAAGCTATTCCTGCGGAGATACCAATAAACATTTTTAAAAATTTCCCCCCTGAACGTTCCTGTAAAAATCCAAATGGCACAGCAAAAATAAGCATAACAATAGGTATGATTGGATGAATAATTTTCTCCCATAAAGCTACTTCATAGCGAGTGGTTTTTTGATTATTAATCTTTAAGTAATTTATAAACTTAAATAGATTCAATGTATCCATTTTTTCTGGTGAAATAATAAGCACATTCATCATTTCTGGTCTAATAAGAGATTTCCAATTTCCTTTCACAATCGAATTTGTTTTAACAAGATTGTTACTAAATACTGTTTGAGATATATCCTCTAATTTCCATTGCCCATTATCAAAAATACCTTTTTCAGCATTAGTAATTGTCCTTAGGTTAAAATCTTTATCGAATTCGTAAATATGAATATCTCTTAATGATGCATCTGGCATTACATTTTCAATATTGACAAAATTATTACCGTCTTTAATCCAAAATCCTGATTTAAATTCTTGACTAACACTTGAGTCCGTAGCACTAATTTTAAGTTGTTGGGCATTTTTTTCTGAGCCTGGAGCAATTAAATCTCCGATAATTAAGGTAAAAACCGAAAAAAATAACCCTACATAAAACAAAGATATTGCTATTTTTCTAATTGAGAGTCCACTAGCTCTCATCACAATTAATTCTGAATTTTGCGATAACTGACCAATAGCATACATACTTCCAATAAGGACAGATAAAGGAATAATTTCATAGATATGACCAGGAATACTGAGGATTACAAATATTATAATTTGAGAGAGACCATATTTACTTTTACCCAGATCATTAATTTCTTGAAGAAAATCAAAAAATGAGAATAATGCAATTAGACCAAGCATGATCATAATGATGCTAATAAAAAATTCTTTATTGAGATATCTAGTAAGTATCATTTAATTTCTTCGTTTTTTTCTGATTTTCTGAGGGAATAGTGGCAGGTGTAATGACCTTCTATATAAAAGATATACACCTAAAAATCCAATTACTAAGTGGATCGGCCAATAACCAAACCAGATAGAGATTACCCCTGTGGATACCAAGCTATGAGATACACCCATTAAATTGTTATATATTACAAAAAGTAATAATGCAATCATGATATTCATAGATCTACCAGTCCTTGGGTTGATGAAGCTCAATGATATGGAAAGCAATATAAGCATCGCGGCGGATATTGGCAATGAAAGTCTCCACATTAATTCTGCAATATAAGGGTTCCTAGTATCTTTATTCTGCGTAAATAATAACTCCATTGTAGATTTAGCTTCAAGAACTCCAGCGCTTGCTCCAACAGCTATTAACTTAGGCACATCTTTCTCAACTAGAATTCCATATTCGCTAAATTTTGTTGTCGAAAATTCATTGCTATCAACCTGCCCCTCATATCTTTTTCCATCTTTCATTACAATATAATTTTCACCATTTTTATTTGTAATTCTTTTCCCTTTATTGGATACAATTACTCCTAGCTTTCCATTTTGCTTCATTTGAACAAAAATATTATTAACGCTACTACCAAGGTCACTAAATCCTTCTACATAAAAAATACGATTATTACTTTTTGATTCTTTAAATGAACCTGGAGCAATAGTTGCTAATTCATCTCTGTTCTTTAAACCACTCTTAAATTCTTCAGACTTTTGCACTGCCCAAGGACTTATGTATAAAGATAAGGATGCGATTAATATAATAATTGGTAGACTAAATATCAGAATAGGTTTCAATAAATTATGCAAGCTCAAACCGGCGCTGAACCAAACAATCATTTCACTGTCCCTGTACCATCTACTGAGCGTTAAAAGAATAGCGAGAAAAATAGTAAGCGATAAAAGAAGGGGAAGATGTTTTAATAAGTTAAAAACAAGGATCGTATCTACAGTATCGTTAGGTATAATACCTTTTGCTGCAAGTCGAAAAATATACACAGCTCTCTGGGCCACTACTATGCCAGACAATATTAAGATTGTAGAAAGTGCGGTAAAAAATAGCTCTCTAGTCAATGATGATTTAAATAGCATGGCTAAACAGTAGCTTCAATAATTTTAAGGACAATTTATTAGATGAAAGTTAATATTAAAACAGATTTAATCACAAAGATATCAAGCGATGTTATCACATTAGGAGTGGACGATAAAAATCAAATCATTAATTCATCAAAGCTTAATAGGAAAACGGTAAGTTATCTCAGTAATATTCTGGCTCTTGGGGATATTCCAGAGAAGCTGGGTTCAGCTATAGTTATTCATGGTGACCATTTTTACCCTAAAGTCATACTGATTAGAATAGGTAATCCAAAAAATTTAACCTCAAATCAATTCTATAATGTTGTTTTAACTATTGCTGAAGAATTAAAATCTCTCCAATTTAAAACTTTATTATTGCCTATTAATCAATTTATTAATCCATCCCTGAGTGCTAACGTAGTGGCTGAATATTTAGTTAGAGGATTAATAGATGCATCGTATGTTGTTAATTCACTAAAGACCATAAATAAAGTTAAGAAGAATATATTTCAAACTATCATTCATTATGATGGCAGCGACTTGAAACAAGTTAAAAATGGAGTTAGGCATGGAGAGGCTGTAATGGAAGGGGGAAATCTTACTAAGGATTTAGGTAATTTACCACCAAATATATGTACTCCTAAATATCTTGCAAGCATAGCTACAAAATTAGGAAAAGAATATAAATTTAAAGTTAGTATTCTTGATAAGAAAAAAATTGAAAAACTCAGAATGGGTTCTTTTTTGTCGGTAGCTAAGGGTAGTCGTGAAGAGCCAAGATTTATAATTATGGAACATATCAAAGGCCCTAAAAATCAAAAGCCAATTGTTCTAGTGGGGAAGGGAATAACATTTGATGCAGGTGGTATTTCTATAAAACCATCTGCAGATATGGATGAGATGAAATATGATATGGGTGGTGCTGCTTCAGTAATGGGTGTTATGAAGACAGTTGGAGCTTTAAATTTACCGCTAAATATTATTGCACTTATTCCGTCATGTGAAAATTTGCCAGATGGATTGGCAGTAAAACCTGGTGATATTGTTACTAGTATGTCGGGACAAACTATTGAAATATTAAATACAGATGCAGAGGGTAGATTAATACTCTGTGATGCTCTAACTTATGCTGAAAGATATAAACCTGAAACAGTTATTGATGTTGCAACATTGACAGGTGCTTGTGTTATTGGATTAGGCCATCATGCAACTGGCTTATTCTCGAACTACGATCCTTTAGCTTCAGAATTAGAAGAGGCGGGTATTAGAGCATTAGATAAAGCCTGGAAGATGCCATTATGGGATGAATATCAACCACAACTTAATAGTAATTTTGCAGATATGGCGAATATTGGTGGGAGAGCTGGTGGGAGTATAACAGCAGCATGCTTCTTGTCACGATTTGCTAAAAAGTTTAATTGGGCACATTTAGATATTGCTGGAACAGCCTGGAAATCAGGTAAGGAAAAGGGGTCAACTGGAAGGCCTGTAGCGCTTCTCAGCCAATTTTTGATAAAAAGGTCCGGGAAGTAGTTTTTGACAAATGTCCAATTTATTTTTAATGTAAAAGATAAATTTTCTCTATTGCATAGTTTACTTATGCAAAATCTACAGAAGAAGAAAGCAAGCTTAGTTTTATGTGGAGATCAATCTGAATTAAAAACTTTATCAAAAAATTTATGGGTTAATTCTGGAGTAAATTTTTTCCCTCATAGAGTAAACCAGCCCTATGAAAATGAGATGATAATTTTATCTGATGACAAGATTGATTGGATGGATGATACCTTGATAAACTTTTCTAATTCTAAGATTAATGGGTTTAATCGGTACTTAAAGTTAATTGAATTGGTGACAGATGATGAAGAAACCAAAAAAAAGGCAAGAGAACGTTTTAAATTTTATAAAGATTGTGGATACAAAGTAAATTCAGTTGACGCTAACCAGTTAAGTATTAATTTGTTCTAGGTATTCCTTCTTATTTAAGAAGTTATTTTCATTAAATATATCGTTAATTAATATTTCACATATCCATGTTTCATGAGGGTTATCGTTTATCAGTTCAGGATTTTTAATAAGATTTGGATTAATATCTGATATCTTCCCATCAACTGGTGCGATTAAATCCGAAGCTGTTTTAACAGATTCAATAATACCCATTGTCTGATTGAGAAATATACTTTCATTAGATTTAATATCAATAAAAACGATGTCACCCAGCAAGTCTTGTGCAAAATCAGTTATACCAAGCTGATATTTATGGCTATCAACATATTTTAACCATACATGTTCCTTGGTGTAAAAAAGCTCGTCTAAGTAGTTCATATTTTTACCAATTTAAGAAGTGACAATATAGCCTTAATTGTATATGATCATTATCAACTATTAAACAAGGATGAGTTAGTGAGTAAAATATTAAATATCTTTCTAATTATCTGTTTATTTTGCATCACCTCCCAGGTTTACTCTAAAGAAAAAATTAATAACCCTAAGGTTCGGTCATTAAGAGCTATTGTTGTGAATCAGCAAAGTGGCGAAATAATTTATAAAAAAAATTCAAAACAAAGAGCATCAATCGCATCACTAACTAAATTGATGACTGCTATGGTCATACTAGATTCAGGGTTAGATTTATCAGAGGAAGTAAGAATCTCAAAAGAAGATATTGATAAAGTTAAGTGGACTAAGTCAAGATTGCCTATTGGCTCAACTCTAAGTCGACTTGAGCTGCTAAAAGTTGCTCTTATATCATCAGATAACCGAGCTGCATATGCATTAAGCAGAACCTATCCGTCTGGAAGAAAAGCATTTATTGAAGCTATGAATGTAAAAGCAATTCAATTAGGAATGGAAAATAGCCAATTTCGAGACCCAACAGGACTCGATAGACGAAACGTATCTACCGCACAGGATTTAGTAAAAATGGCACAAGCTGCTTATGAGTATAAATTAATTCGAGAAATTACTACAACACCTACCGAAAAAGTCACTATTGGTAAAAGAAATACCCCGCTAGGGTTTATGAATACTAATAGATTGGTAAGAAGAGGTGTCTGGGATATTGGACTATCAAAAACTGGATTTATAAGAGAGGCAGGGAGATGTTTAGTAATGCAAACAACGATAAATAATAAGCCTATTATTATGGTATTCCTTAAATCACATGGAAAATATACAAGACTTGGAGATGCAAATAGAGTTAAGAAGTGGATAGAAAAAAATAATTATAAGAAAAATCAAATTACAAGATCAGATTTTAAGTTAGGTTCACCTTCATAGAAAATTTTCTGTTGTTATATTTGTTGAATATGCCTAGATATTTTTAGAGCACTCTTTTATGTCTTTTTCTTAACTGGCTTTTTCTTAACTGGCTTTTTCTTAGCCTCTTCCTCAGCCTTTTTTGTTAAAAGCTTTAAAGCTTTTTCTAATGAAATAGAGTCAAGGTCGGTTTCTTTTGAAATATTAACTTTGGTACTATCCATTTGAATATAAAATCCAAAACGACTTTTATACACATCAATTGAGCTTTTTGAATCTGGATTTACCCCAATTTTTCTGAGAGGCTTTAATAAATCAACAGCAAAATCATGGGTAATTTCAAAAATATTTTCAGATTTTGGAATAGATTTAAATTTTCCGTTATGATTAACATATGGCCCAAAACGCCCAATATTAGCTATAATCTTTTCTCCTGTTTCTGGATGAATTCCCAAATCTCTTGGTAGGGAGATAAGTTGCTTGGCTATATTTTCATCTAGGTCAGCTAGAGCGACTTCAGGTGGAATGGTAACTCTTTTTGGTTTTAATTTATCTCCTTCCCTAGGAAGGCCTAATTGGAGATATGGCCCATAAGGACCAATTAATAATAATATATCTTTTTTAGAAGCTTCATCCTGAGCTATTACTTTTGGTTCTTGAGGTAGGTCTCCATTTGAACTTTTAGTAAAATCACAATCAGGATAACCAGAGCAGGCAATAAAATTACCTCTTTTACCTAGTTTAGATAGTAAAGGTTTATTGCATTTAGGACAATCCTCTCCAATTTCTTTTTGGGTAATTTTTGTTCTATCTAGATCACTTTTTTCTTTAATTCGTGATATGAACACTTCCCAAAAATCTTTGAGTACTACAAGAGAATTTTTATTGTCTGCTGCAATATCATCAAGTTGAGATTCTAAGTTTGCTGTAAAATCATAATCAACATAATTCTCAAAATGCTCTGTTAAAAATTCGATTACGACTTTTCCAACATCCGTTGGCATAAATCGTTTTTTTTCTAAAAGTGCATAATCTCTTTCCTGTAATGTTGTGATTATGCTTGCATAAGTTGATGGTCTGCCAATGCCATATTCTTCTAAGGTTTTTACAAGACTTGCTTCTGTAAATCTTGGTGGTGGCTCGGTAAAATGTTGTACCCCTTTAATTTTATCTACGACTAATAAATCACCAACTTCCAAGGGAGGAAGCTTTGATTCGTTATCTTCATTATTTTTTGAGTCATCTTCATCTTCTAAATAGACTGACATAAATCCTGCAAATTTTAGTGTTTGTCCAGTAGCTCTAAAAATACTTTCACCTTTACCAACTTCTAGATCCACACTAACTGCATCAAATACTGCTGGTGACATCTGGCAGGCTAATGTTCTTTTCCAAATAATTTCATAAAGTTTATATTGTTGATCTGATAGAAATTTTTTTACGTTCTGTGGAGTTCTCTCAATATTTGTTGGTCTAATAGCTTCGTGGGCTTCCTGCGCATTTTTTGCTTTTGTTTTATAGCCAATTACTTTTTGAGGAAAATATTCATTGGTGTAATTTGATTCTAGGTATTTTCTTATTTGATTAGTCGCTTCATTAGACAGACTCATTGAGTCTGTTCTCATATAAGTTATCAAGCCAACTGTTCCCTCCTCAATATTAATACCTTCATAAAGTTGTTGAGCAGTAATCATTGTGCTGCGAGCAGTAAAACCGAGTTTTCTAACTGCTTCCTGCTGAAGTGTAGATGTTGTAAATGGAGCTGTAGGGTTTCTTACTCTTTGTTTTTTTTCAACCCTAGACACCCTAACCTCACCAGAACTCTTGAGAATTAACTCTCCCACTATTTTCTTTTCTTGTTCTGTAGATGTGATCGTAAATTGCTCTAATTTTTCATTATTTAGAATAGTTAATTTTGAAGCAATCTTAGCTTTTTCCTTAAATGCATCAAGATGAATGCTCCAATATTCTAAGCTATCAAATTTTTCAATTTCTTTTTCACGCTCAACAATTAATCTAAGTGCAGGACTTTGAACTCTTCCAGCTGATAGTCCATATCTTATTTTTGACCATAATAAGGGTGAAAGATTAAAACCAATAAGATAATCTAGTGCTTGTCGGGCCTGTTGAGCATTTACGAGTGCCTGAGAAACATGACGAGGATTATTTAATGCATCGATAATTGCTGCCTTAGTTATTTCTCCAAAAATAATTCGACTAATTTTTTTAGTACCGACTAATTTTTTTGAGGTTAGAACTTCTACGATATGCCATGCAATTGCTTCCCCTTCTCTGTCAGGATCTGTAGCAAGTAGAATTTCATCAGATTTCTTTACTGCAGTCGAAATTGCATCTATATGTTTCTTATTTCTAGGGCTAATTTCATAGTTCATTTCAAAATTATCAGTATTTATGCCTTGCGACTTTGGTAAAAGGTTTCTTATATGTCCATATGAGGCTAGCACCTGGTATTCCTTACCAAGGTAATTCCCAATTGTTTTGGCTTTTGATGGTGATTCTACAATTAATAATTTTTGCATTTATTGGTTTTTAACTAGGGTTAAAAACTAGGCATCATATGTAGAAAATGAAAACTATTCAAGCTTAAATGCAATATTAAAGATGATTTGTTATGCTTTTTCTGAGTGATTCATAAAATTAATAGTGCTATATGATTCTATATTTTCATTGGAAGCACTTGAAATCCTTAGGGATTCAAAATCAAATAAACTCTTATCAGCAAGGTGAGATAGCTCAATATTTGATATAGCACCAAAAATATTATTGACTCGGCCTGGAGTATCTTTTTCCCAGTTACTTAACATTTCTTTAATTTTCACCCTCTCTAGGTTTTCTTGTGAACCACATAAATCACAAGGAATAATAGGAAAATTCATTACATTCGCATAATTTTTAATATCTTTTTCTTCACAAAATGAAAGTGGTCGAATAATAATATTCTTTTTATCATCAGATAATAGCTTCGGTGGCATCGATTTCAATTTTGACCCATGAAACATGTTTAAGAAAAAGGTTTCAACAATGTCATCTTTATGATGGCCTAGGGCAATTTTGGTCGCACCTATTCTTTTTGCGGTTTTATATAAAATACCTCTTCTTAGTCTTGAACATAATGAGCATGTAGTTTTTCCCTCAGGAATCTTAGACTTTACAATTGAGTAGGTATCTTCATTTATAATCTCAAATGGAATGCCATGAGAAGTAAAAAAATTTGGCAGAATATCTTGAGGAAAGTTTGGCTGTTTCTGGTCTAGATTTATCGCAATAATATCAAAGTTGATTGGGGCTTTTTTCTTTAATGCTAATAGCATCGTAAGCATCGTATAAGAATCTTTACCCCCACTAATGCAAACCATTACTCGATCACCATCTTCGATCATATTAAAATGCATAATAGCTTTACCAGTAAGGCCAATTAATTTTTTTCTTAATTTTAGGAAACTTTGAGAATATTGTCTTGGAAGAATTTCTAAATCCATGGTTAGTGTATTCCTCCGTCAATATTTATAGTTTCACCTGTAACAAAAGGTGCATTTAATAATAAAAACTCTACTGCTTTTGCAATATCAGCTGGTTCACCTAACCTTTTAAGTATTGATTGATTGATAACCTCATCCCGATATTTTTTGTCAAATTCTTGACTATGACGCCCGTATTGCGAATCTATTTCTGGCCAGATAATAGCTCCAGGGGCGACAGCATTTACTCTAATATCTGGACCTAAATCCTTAGCTAGAGATTTTGTTAGATTTTCAAGTCCAGATTTTGCAATAGAATAAACTGTATAACCTTTCTTTGGATCCGAAATACGGGCATCTGTAATATTAACAATTGCACCTTTATTTTTTTTAAGATAAGGATATGCAAATTGACTAAGGAATAATGGTGCTTTTAGGTTGGTCGAAATTAGATCTTCCCAGTGCCCTGATGAAATATCTCCAATCTTTGTCGGGTAAAAGCTTGAAGCATTATTAATCAAGAAATCTATATTTCCGAATGAGCTAATCATTTCTTTAATGATGTACTCATAACTTTCGAATTCTAGAAGATTTGCTTGGACTATGCAGGCAGAATCTTCTCGAATATTATTCAGTTCTTTTTGAAGGGTAATCGCATCTTCTTTAGAATTTCGATAGTGAATCATGATATCAATACCTACATTATGCAGATTGCGACATATAGCAGCTCCAATTCTTCTTGAGCCACCTGTAACTAATGCAAATTTTTTAGAGGATGTCATATTCATTAGATTATTAAAGTTAGTCTATTATAATCTACCCTATGAACAAATTACTCATACAAACTAAAACAGAAGCTAAAATTCATAATAAATTAGTGGTAATGCTAAAAAAATGATAAAAAAAACTATCAGACCTATTCGCAGCTATGTTCTTCGTCAAGGAAGGCTAACTAAATATCAATCGGTTGCCCTCGATAAATTTTCAAAGGAATTTATTATTTCTTTTCAAAATAAAAAGATTAATTTTGATTCTGTTTTCAATACATCTAAAAAGAAAATAATTCTTGAAATAGGTTTTGGGATGGGGGATACAACTGCAAAAATTGCTTCAAATTTCTCAGATTTTAATTTCATAGGTATCGAAGTGCATTCGCCTGGTGTAGGAAATCTACTTAACAGAATTAATGAACAAGAAATTAAAAATTTAAGAATTATTCAACATGATGCTGTTGAAGTATTGGAGCATATGATTCCAAAATCTTCGCTTGATGGAGTTCATATTTTTTTTCCTGATCCGTGGCATAAGAAGAAGCATAATAAAAGAAGATTGATACAACCTGACTTTATAGAAAAGATTGGTCAAAAAATAAAAAAAAATGGTTATGTGCATATCTCTACTGATTGGGAAGATTATGCGTTATGGATTCTTGATGCATTCAAGATGACTAATAATTTTTCACTTAAAACGAGTGAGTTTTTTGTTAAGCCGGATCATAGACCTAATACTAAGTATGAGAAGCGTGGGATTCGATTAGGACATCAAGTATGGGATATATTATTTATTAGGCAATAACCAGGATTGTATTTTACTATTTGCGTCCTCTATACCTTTTTTCTTAAGGCTAGAAAATAACTGGATAGTACATTCAGTTTGATATAAATCACCCCATTGTTCTTTTATTTTATCCTGGACTTCAGATAGGGTTCTTAGAGATTTCTCACGAGATAATTTGTCACTTTTAGTTAAAAGAATATGAATAGGCTTTTGACGTGGAGCAAACCAGTCTAGCATTCTGATATCTAGTTCTGTAAGAGGTCGTCGGATATCCATTACAATAATTAATCCCACTAGACATTGGCGTTCTTGCAGGTAGCGAGGTAATGTTCTTTGCCAATGGTTTCTGATATTTGTTGGCACCTTAGCATATCCATAGCCAGGAAGATCGACGAGCGATTTGTCATTATCAATTTTAAAAAAATTAATTAATTGCGTCCTACCTGGCTGTTTACTAACGTAGGCAAGACGATTTTGATTGCTAAGAGTATTAATAGCACTTGATTTTCCAGCATTTGAGCGACCAGCGAATGCTATTTCATAACCAGCATCCTCAGGCAATTCATTGAAATGATTAGCTGAAATAATAAATTTAGCATTTTGCAGTAAAGCCATTTATATACCCTTGAAAGAAGTAAATGCTATCACGTTGAACCTATTTTAGTTAAAATGTCTCATTTTAAAACACAGTCGGAGTTTAAATGTTAATCAGAAACTATTTTTTTATTTTATTAGGTACACTGAGCATCAGCTTTTCTTTGTTTGCAGAGCCGCAAAAAGAGACAAATCAATATCTGTCAGCAAAAAAAATAGTAAATAATTTATGTATTGCATGTCATGCGATTGATGGTAATAGCTCTATCAGTATGAATCCAAAATTAGCTGGCCAACATTCTGCCTATATCACAAAGCAACTTATGAACTTTAAAAATGGTACAAGAGAGAATGCAGTAATGGCAGGAATAGTAGCAAGTCTAACTGAAGATGATATGAAAAACTTAGGGCTCTATTTTTCTATGCAGAGCCTTAAGCTATCATCAGCAAAAACTAATGGAAAGGGATCCCTGGGAGAAAAAATTTATCGTGGAGGATTATCAGAAAAAGGTGTCCCAGCATGTGCAAGCTGTCATGGTCCTGCTGGTCATGGAGTTCCGGATGTTTATCCTAGGCTAAATGGACAACATTCTGAGTATTCTCTATCACAATTAAATTTATTTAGACTAGAAAAGCGAACTAATGATGAGGGAGTGATGATGAGGATGATTGCTCAAAAGTTAACAGAAAAAGAAATGCTGGCGGTATCAGATTATATTCAAGGCTTGCAGTAAAGAGACGCTTGATATTTTTATACCTACCGTTATTTAAATCCTTGGAAAATATAGATCAAATTTGATAGCTAATAAAAATAAAAAAATGAGTCTTTCGCAACTGATGAGCTCAATGAGATTTGCAATCACAATGCTTTCTTTTGTTGGTATTGCTTCGATTATTGGAACAATATTAAAACAAAAACAACCCTATGAAAGTTATATTATTAAGTTTGGGCAATTTTGGTTTGATATTTTTAAGCACTTAGATTTATTTAATGTGTATCAGGCCATATGGTTCTTGATTATTTTAGTTTTCCTTATTACTTCAACTTCTTTGTGTGTTGTTAGAAATAGCCCTAGCATTCTCAGAGAGTATCATAAATTTCAGGATCAAATTCGCGAGAAATCCCTTCGCTCATTTAAGCATTCTTATGAAATAAAGATTCCTATATTTAATAAGTTAAATCTAATTTCATTATTAGAAAAAAATAGCTTTAAAGTTCGACAGAAAAGTAATCCTTCTGGAGATTTGTTGATTGTTGCAAAGAAAGGTAGTTTCCAGAAGCTAGGCTATATATTTACTCATCTTGCTATCATCGTAATTAGTGCTGGTGGACTTTTGGATGGAAATTTAATATTAAAAACACAGGAATTATTAGGGCTTAAGGAAATACAGACTCAAGATATACCATTATCTGAGATTCCTAGCAAAAGTCGGCTAAACGTAAATAATTTTTCATATCGAGCTAATGTATTATTATCCGAAGGGGAAAAACAGGATGTTGGTGTAATTCCATCTAAAGACGGGTACTTAATTCAAGAATTACCTTTCTCTATTGGTTTAAAAGATTTTAATATTGAGCATTATTCCTCTGGGCAGCCAAAATCATATGAAAGTGATTTAATTTTGACAAGTAAGTCAACAGGTAAGACAAAGGAGCAAAAGATTAGTGTTAATAAGCCATTGACCTTTGAGGGAGTGACAATTTATCAGTCAGACTTTCAGGATGGTGGAACAAAGTTAAAAATCATGGTTACAGATCTTCAATCTAATGATAAACCACAAACCATGAATGCTGAAGTCTTCAAAATTAATAATCTAATTTATATGGATCAGTCATATTCATTTGAATTTGATGACTTTAGGCTATTTAATATTTTAGATATTGATAGCTCTCAAAAGAAGAATTCACAGAATGTGGGGCCAAATTTCACTTATAAAATTAGAAACCAATCTGGCCAGGCAAATGAATATCAAACATATCAAATGCCAATGAAGCTAGATGGAAGATACTTTTTTGTAAGTGGAATGAGGCCAACACCTCAAGAAGATTATAAGTTTCTAAAAATGCCTGCTGATGCTAAGGGAAGTCTTGAAGGATTTTTTATTTTTAAAAATTTACTTCTAGATAAAAAAAATATTGAAAGGGCTATTAATAAAGTAATCTTATCTTCCTCATCCAGTAAAGCGGTTAATACTGATAATTTAAAGCTAAGTACCTCAAAACTTTTTAGAACTTTTCAGCAAGGTGGCTATAACGCGATTGCGCTAAGTATTGATAAGAATATTCCAGGCACAGAGCAAGAATCTGCTGCAAATGCCTACATTAAAATTATCCTTTTAGTAGCAAATCAGATATTGCTTGATTATCAAAGCACTAATATTTTAGATAAATTTTTTAATTTCGAAGATTTGCCATTATTCACCCAGGATGCATTAAATGCATATAGTGATAGTTTTTTTTATGGGACTCCTTTATTTCTTGAATTAAAAGAATTTGAGCATGTCCAAGCGAGTGGGTTACAGTTAACAAAATCTCCAGGTAAGTTTTGGGTATACCTAGGATCCATTATGTTAGTCATTGGAATTTTTTGTATGATTTATATTCAAGAAGTTCGTTTATGGATACTAAAAAAGAAAAATAGTAAGAATATTTTATTAACACTAACAACAAATCGTCATCATCTAACATTTGATTCATATGTTGATGAAATAAAAAATAAGATTAATGCGTTAAGTAAAAAAGGATAAATATGAAAGATCAAGTGAGTCTTTATAATAAAATTTTTATCAGCAGCCTAGTTGCTTTAGCTTCCTATGCCCTGATTAAGTTTCACAATTATATGGATGGCTATGAAATTGCTATTTTAATTAGTTCTATTTTTGCTTTTTCATGGTTAGGATTTTCTTGGGCTAACTTTAAGAACTTCTTCATTACTATTTTCCTTTTATCTTTTTTATCAATCTTTCTTTATCAGGGAAATTTATTTATTGCTGAAGAGGATTTCTTTTTAAAATATTTTCTTTCAAGCCAGTCAGCAATAATGTGGATGAGCGCGTTGTATCCATTAAGCTTAATTATTTACTGGTTTCATCTTTTTAATTCTCAAGAATTTTCAGGAAAGTTAGCTTCTAGCTTAGTATGGATTGCAACGACTCTCGGCACATCCGGACTTCTTATCCGCTGGTATGAATCTTACTTAATCAATATTGATATTGGGCATATTCCAATTAGTAATCTCTATGAAGTTTTTGTTCTGTTTTGTATTATTACTGCACTAATTTATATGTACTATGAAGAAAGAATAGGCACAAAAAAGCTTGGCGCTTTTATTTTAGTGATCATCAATATTGCAGTCGGATTTTTACTTTGGTATAGCTTCGCAAAAGGAGCGCATGAAATCCAACCTTTAGTCCCAGCCTTGCAGTCATATTGGATGAAAATTCATGTGCCAGCTAATTTTATTGGTTATGGTGCATTTGCAATTGCAGCTATGGTTTCTATGGCATATCTTGTTGTAGACAAAGGATGGTTAACTAAATATTTACCAGAAAAAGAAGTATTAGAAGATATGACTTATCGAACAATAGCTATTGGCTTTATATTTTTTACAATTGCAACAATACTCGGTGCAGTTTGGGCTGCTGAGGCATGGGGTGGATATTGGTCATGGGATCCTAAAGAAACATGGGCTCTCATTGTATGGTTAAATTATGCAGCTTGGCTTCATTTAAGGCTTATTAAGGGGCTTAGAGGTAATTTACTTGCATGGTGGTCAATTATTGGCTTATTTATTACAGCTTTTTGCTTTTTAGG
The DNA here is from genome assembly GCA_029244935.1 of Methylophilaceae bacterium. Classification (GTDB taxonomy): domain Bacteria; phylum Pseudomonadota; class Gammaproteobacteria; order Burkholderiales; family Methylophilaceae; genus BACL14. The sequence continues at coordinate 39,090 of JAQWQF010000018.1, forward strand.
GGTTAATTTATTTTTGTCTGGATTACATTCGTACGGTGAATTATAAAAATTTGTCCATTTTAAGTTAGAATTAAACTTAAGTTAATTAATTTTAGATTTAATAAATTTATGCCAAACAGTATTATCTCCATTAAAGATTTAAATTTTGGTTATGGCGACCACCTTTTGCACAAAGGAATTGATATGGAGTTTCCACGAGGCAAAGTATCAGCCATTATGGGAGGGAGTGGTAGCGGTAAAACCACTATTCTCAGATTAATTGGAGGACAAATAAAGCCAACTTCTGGCCAGGTAGACGTTGATGGTACGATCGTGCATCAACAAAATAGAGATGGTATTTATCGATTACGTCGAAAAATGGGAATGTTATTTCAGCACGGAGCACTTTTTAGCGACCTTTCAGTTTTTGAGAATGTTGCATTTCCTATGAGAGAGCATACAGATTTGCCTGAAAATATAATAAAAGATTTGGTTTTATTAAAATTGAATGCTGTGGGATTAAGAGGGGCGGCATACCTAATGCCCCCTGAATTATCAGGAGGTATGGCAAGACGGGTGGCCTTAGCACGGGCAATTGCGTTAGATCCTGATATTATTATGTATGATGAGCCTTTTGCTGGCCTAGATCCAATTTCAATGGCAGTTATATGTGATCTAATTAGATCATTAAATGATGCGTTAGGAGCTACTTCAATTATAGTAACGCATGATGTAGCAGAAACATTTTCATTTGCAGACTATATATATTTTGTTGCGGACGGGGTAGTTGCCGCAGAAGGTTCTCCAAAACAATTAATGGCATCTAAATTACCTTTTGTAAAACAATTTATTCATGCTGAAAAGGATGGGCCAGTTCCATTTCACTATAATGCGCGGAGTATAAAAGAAGATCTAGCTCTTTAGAGAAAATTAACAATATGAAAAATTTATTAAATTTTTTTGAAAACATAGGTAATGCTTTTTCAAGTCGCGCACTTAGATTAGGAGCTGCAACGCGACTTTTCTTTCTTATATTAGTTTATTCTGCTGACAGCTTCAAAAGAATTCATCTCACTATTCGTGAAATTTACTTCACAGGGGTGATGTCGTTGATAATTATAATTGTTTCTGCATTTTTCGTCGGAATGGTGCTTGGTCTGCAAGGTTACTATACTTTACAAAAATATGGATCTTCTGAAGCAATTGGAGTGTTAGTTGCATTAGCACTAGTTAGAGAATTAGGGCCTGTTGTTACAGCTCTTTTATTTGCAGGTAGAGCAGGAACAGCCATAACTGCTGAAATAGGTCTAATGAAAGCAACAGAACAATTATCAGCTATGGAGATGATGGCAGTAAGTCCTATTGCTAGAATTATTGCACCAAGATTTTGGGCTGGTGTAATTACGATGCCTATACTGGCTTCAATTTTTTCAATGGTAGGAGTCTTAGGGGGCTATGTAGTTGCTGTTCCAGTAATTGGGGTTGATGAAGGAGCATTTTGGTCCCAGATGCAGGCGAATGTTGACTTTAGATTTGATATTGTAAATGGAGTGATTAAGAGTGTGGTGTTTGGGATTGCATGTACAATCATTGCACTTTTTGAAGGCTTTGATGCGCCCCCAACTGCAGAGGGTGTTAGTCGTGCTACAACTAGAACAGTTGTGACATCTTCATTGGCTATTCTAGCTCTAGATTTTGTGCTTACATCATTTATGATTAGTGGTTAAAATACACACAAGGACTAAAGGATTAATATGGATAAAATTAAACTTGATGCATGGGTAGGAATATTTGTCGCAATTGGCATTATTTCGTTGCTAGGCCTTGCAATGAAAGTAGGAAATCTTACCTCTAATGATATTAGAGAGACTTATATGGTGACAGCAAATTTTGAAAATATTGGCGGCTTAAAACCTAGGGCCCCGGTAAAAGGTGCAGGGGTTGTTGTAGGAAGAGTTAATTCAATTATATTTGATACTGAAGCCTATCATGCTGTTGTTAGCATTGACATTGATAAGAGGTATGTCTTTCCAAAAGATACATTTGCTAATATATATACAGCAGGCTTATTGGGAGAGCAATATATAGGTCTTGAGGCTGGAGGGGACGAAAAAAATTTACAGCAGGGAGATAGAATTACACAGACTCAAGATGCTGTTGTCCTAGAAAAATTAATAAGTCAATTTCTTTATAGCAAAGCATCAGAGGAGGAATAAAATGAATTTTTTCTCATTTAAGAACTGGGTTCTCACCTTTGCATTAATTGTATTTTCGACTGGAGCCTTTGCCGGCCTTGCACCTGATGAACTAGTTAGGAAAACTGCAGATGACGTTATTTCTGCAATAAAGAGTGATAAAGATATCCAGAATGGAAATAAGCAAAAGATATACCAACTAGCAGAAGAAAAAATATTACCAAGTTTTGACTTTGAAAGAATTTCGAGGCTAGTTCTAGGTAAGGCATGGCGGAAAGCAACTGATCAGCAAAAAAAACAATTTAAGGCTGAGTTTAGAAGTTTATTACTAAGAACTTATTCTATAGCATTATCAAAATACAAAGATCAGGGTATTGAAATTAAACCAATGCGTATGAAGCCTTCAGATGAAATAGTAACTGTAAAAACAGAAATTGTTCAAGATGGAGCACAACCAATTAAAGTTAATTATGCATTAGCTAAAAATGAAGATTCTTGGTTAGTCTTTGATATTGTTATTGAGGGAGTAAGTTTGGTAACAAATTATAGAAGCCAATTTTCTAGTGAAATTCGAAAGGGTGGTATGGATTCATTAAATCAAAAACTAGCAAAAAAGAATAAGAGTAATAAAGATTGATGGAATTTACTAAGACTGAAAATAATACTTGGGTGCTAAGAGGTAATTTAACATTTGAAAATATTTCTAAAGTAATTGATAAAGCCAGAGATTTTAATTGGAATAGTTCTATTACTATAGATATGAGAGGTGTAGGAGATATCGACACTTCTCTTTTGGCTCTTATTTTTCACTGGAAGCGATTAGCAAAAGCAAATAAAAATAATGTTTTTATTTCTTCTCCTCCTGAGAATCTTATGAAACTTGCCAGACTTTATGGCGCTGAAGAATTCATTTCAAGTAACAACTAGATACTCCATTTTGGTAATATTTAAATATAAGAAAATAATATGAAGCCCGCTATTGTCTATCGAAATATAAAAAAAAATTATGGATCAGTTAATGCTGTAAATGGAATATCTTTATCTATTCCACAAGGAGAATTCTTTGGGCTCTTAGGTCCAAATGGAGCTGGGAAATCAACTATGATAAATATGTTGGGTGGACTAGCCTCTCCAACATCAGGAAAAATATCAGTTATGGGTATGGATGTTCACAGCAACTATCAAGAGGCAAGGCACTTGGTTGGGATTGTTCCGCAAGAATTAGTTTTTGACCCATTTTTTAACGTTAGAGAGATGTTACGGTTTCAGGCAGGTTATTTTGGTAAGGGTAGAGAAAATGATAAATGGGTGGATGAGGTAATAGACCGCCTAGACCTTCGAGATAAAGCAAACACAAATATGAGAAAGCTCTCAGGTGGAATGAAGAGGAGAGCATTAATTGCCCAAGCTCTTGTTCATCGACCACCAGTGATTGTTTTGGATGAGCCAACAGCAGGCGTCGACGTAGAGCTGAGGCAGAAGTTGTGGGGTTTTATTAAGGAGTTAAATAAGGAGGGCCATACAATTGTCTTAACAACTCACTATTTAGAGGAAGCTGAGACGTTATGTAATTCTGTGGCTATGCTCAGATTAGGAAAAATAGTAGCACTTGATACTACTAGGAATTTACTTAAGAAATTCTCAACTAAAAATTTGATGCTCCGGTTAAATTTTATGTCAAAAAAGGAACTGCCTAAGTCTGTAGAGAAATTTTCATATGTTGAGTCCGATGGCGCATTTATTTTTCAATTAAAAAAAATTACTGATATTTCGCACATTACTGAGGCACTAAAAAAATCTAAAATTGAAATAATAGACATGCAAACAGTAGATACTGATCTAGAGAATGTATTTTTAAAGTTAACAGGAGCTAAATAAATATTGGTTACTTTAAAAACACAGATAATAGGAACTTGGACACTTCTTAAGAAGGAATTATTAAGGTTCTGGCGCGTGGTCTTTCAAACAGTTGCTGCGCCTGTAATTTCTGGAATTTTATATCTATTAATATTTTCACATGTTCTTGATAGTCGACTTGAAGTTTATGAAGGGGTTCCATATGCGGCATTCTTAATTCCTGGATTAATTATGATGTCGTTATTACAAAATGCGTTCTCTAATAGCTCATCAAGCCTAATTCAGGCAAAGGTAATGGGTAATATTGTTTTTCTTTTATTAACTCCTCTAAGTTATCTCCAATTATTTTTTGCATTTATAGTTGCATCAATTGCTAGAGGTATCTTTGTAGGTTTCTGTATCTATTTGATCGCAATTACCTATATTGATTTGCCAATAGAGCACCCATGGTTTTTATTTTTATTTGCAATGCTTGGTGGTGGACTTATGGGTGCTTTTGGAATTATTGCTGGTGTCTGGTGTGACAGGTTTGATCAAATGGCAGCATTTGGTAATTTTGTGATTATGCCTTTATCTATGTTATCGGGAGTTTTTTATTCTATTCATTCATTACCTGTTTCATGGCAAGGAGTTTCGCAACTAAACCCATTTTTTTATATGATTGATGGATTTAGGTTTGGTTTCTTTGGGCAATCTGATGTTTCTCCTTATTTTAGTTTGGGAGTTGTCGCTTTATTTTTTATTGTTTTATCTTTTATTACTATCAGAATGCTAAAATCTGGCTTTAAATTAAGAAATTAGATGATGTCCCCTAAAAAAATTAAAGATACTATTTCTGCTAACATTATCTGTGATTTTATAGAGATTAAAGGTGATGATGGAACTCATTTTGAGGCAATTATAGTTAGTAAGGAATTTGAAAATATTTCAGTGCTAAAACAGCATCAATTAGTTTATAGCTCTTTGGGTGAAATGATGCAAGAAGACATACATGCTTTGTCAATTAAGACCTATAAAGTGAAAGAATGGAATCAGATAATTAAATAATGGTGGAGATAATAAATTATGACTGCAAGTAATAAAATTAAAGAAATAGTAGATGGAAATCCAATTGTGCTTTTTATGAAGGGAAATCCAAAATTTCCTCAATGTGGTTTTTCGAGTATGGCTTGCCAAATTCTAGATGCATGTGGAGCAACCTATGAGACTGTTGACGTTTTACAGGATCCTGAAATTAGGGAAGGTATAAAAGTCTATTCTAACTGGCCAACGATTCCTCAATTATATGTTAAGGGCGAATTTAATGGAGGAGCTGACATAATGAAAGAAATGTATGAATCTGGAGAGTTAGCCAAGATTGTATCAGGTAATTAATCTTGGATAGTCTTATTATTCAGGGCCAACGAAAATTATTTGGCGATGTATTAATCTCAGGTGCTAAAAATGCAGCATTACCAATACTTATAAGCTCTTTGTTGACCCCTGGGAAGTTGGTACTTAAAAATGTCCCAAAACTTTTTGATATTCAAACAACTGAAAAATTACTGCATTTTCTTGGTGTCGAAATAAATAAAGATGAAAGCTCAATAGAATTAAATGCAAAGTTGATTAATCATATAGATGCTCCGTATGACCTTGTAAAAACTATGCGAGCATCAATTTTAGTTTTAGGCCCTTTACTATCCAGGTTTAGTAAGGCACGAGTTTCTCTTCCAGGTGGATGTGCTATAGGCTCAAGACCAGTAGATATTCATATTCGTGGATTTGAGGCTATGGGAGCAAGAATTAATATAGATCAGGGGTATATCAATGCTAGCTCAGAACATTTACCTGATGGAAGATTAATTGGTACAACTATTAATATGGATCAAGTTACAGTGACAGGAACAGAAAATTTAATGATGGCTGCTACCCTAGCCAGAGGAGAAACTATTCTTGATAATGCAGCAAAAGAACCTGAAGTGGTCGATTTGGGTAATTGTTTAATAAAGATGGGGGCTAAGATTTTAGGTCTTGGCACAAAAAAAATTACAATCACAGGGGTTGAAAGTTTATCCGGTACAAAGCATGCAGTAATGTTTGATAGGATTGAGGCGGGAACATATTTAGTAGCTACCGCAATGACTGGTGGGGAAATTTGTTGTCATGGAGTAGATGCAGATAAGATAGAAGCAATTATTCTTAAGCTTAAGGAAGCTGGGGCAGAAATTAAGATAAATGATGAGAAGATTACTATTAAGAGTGATGGTCATTTAAAAGCTATTAATTTAACAACATCACCATATCCTGGTTTTCCTACTGATATGCAGGCACAGTTTATGGCAATGAATACCATCGCAAAAGGTACAAGTGAGATAACGGAAACAATTTTTGAAAATAGATTTATGCATGTCCAGGAATTAGTCAGGATGGGTGCAAATATTGATATAAAAAAAAATACAGCTATCATTAGGGGTGATGATAAATTAAGCGGAGCTAATGTTATGGCAACAGATCTAAGAGCATCAGCTTCATTAGTATTAGCTGCACTTTCAGCTAAAGGAGAGACAAAAATTGAAAGAATATATCACTTGGATAGAGGTTATGAGATGCTTGAGGAAAAATTTAATCAAATTGGCGCAAAGATCAAAAGGGTAAATCAATGATTACAATTGCCTTATCAAAAGGAAGAATCTTTACTGAAACAATGCCACTGTTGAATGCGGTAGGGATTTTTTGTAACGATAATCCTGATAAGTCTAGAAAGTTAGTTTTTGAAACCAACGAAAAGAATATTCAATTAATTATTGTTAGGGCTTCTGACGTTCCTACATACGTAGAATGGGGTGGTGCAGACATTGGAATTGCAGGAAAAGATGTATTAGATGAGTATGAAGGAACTGGATTATATCAACCATTAGATTTAGGAATTGGAATATGTAAGATGATGGTAGCTGTAAAAAAAGATTTTCATTATCAAGAAAAAATTTCAAAGCGCGCACACCTTCGCGTAGCAACAAAATACCCTAATGCTGCAAAGGAATTTTTTGGGAGGAAGGGTATTCATATCGACCTTATTAAATTATATGGCTCAATGGAATTAGCGCCTATTGTAGATTTATCTGATGTAATTGTAGATTTAGTTAGTACAGGGAAGACATTAGAAGCTAATAATTTAATTGCTACAGAGGAAATTAGCGATATTAGTTCTAGATTGATTGTCAATAAAGTATCTTTAAAAATTAATAGAGAAATTTTACAGCCATTAATCAAAAATTTTTCAAATGCTGTAACTAAATAAATTTGTGAATATTAAAAAACTAAATTCATCTGATGTTAACTTTTATAAAGAGTTAAAATTATCATTATCATTTGATGCTGAAGATAATGACGAAATCTTTCAAACAACTCAATTTATCGTAAGTGAGGTCAAAAAATTTGGTGATAAAGCATTACTTGATTTTACAAACAAATATGACCGAGTAGGAGCAAAAAAAAATTCAGATTTAGAAATTAGTCAAGATGAACTTAATGATGCACTAAATAGAATACCCTCAGGTATTCGATCATGCTTAGAAATTTCTGCACAAAGAATTGAAGAATACCATCACAAACAAAAAGCTGAATCGTGGTCATATAAGGATAAACAAAGTTCAGAATATGGCCAGAAAATATCTCCTATAGATCGAGTTGGTCTCTATGTACCGGGAGGAAAAGCTGCGTATCCCTCATCTGTATTAATGAATGCTATACCAGCAAAAGTTGCAGGAGTGAAGGACTTGGTAATGGTAGTTCCAACTCCAAATGGTGAAAAAAATGATCTAGTTTTAGCTGCTGCAAAATTAGCCGGAGTTAATAGAGTATTCACTATTGGAGGAGCACAAGCAATTGCAGCATTGGCTTATGGAACAGAAACAATTCCTCAGGTTGATAAAATTGTTGGACCAGGAAATGCATATGTTGCCGAAGCCAAAAGAAAAGTTTTTGGAGAAGTTGGTATTGATATGATAGCTGGCCCATCAGAAATACTTATTATATGTGACGGAAGGACAAACCCAGATTGGATTGCAATGGATTTATTTTCCCAAGCAGAGCATGACGAGATGGCACAATCAATTTTAATATCACCAGACAAGAATTTTTTTGAATCTGTTGTTAATAGTATGGAAAGATTAATCGAAGAAATGGAACGGAAAGATGTGATAGTAACGTCATTGCAAAATAGAGGTATTTTTATACTTGCAAAAGATTTAACAGAAGCCGCATCTATATCAAATTTTATTGCTCCTGAACATTTAGAGCTATCAGTTGATGACCCTGAAAACTTAGTTTTAAAAATAAATCATGCTGGTGCTATTTTTATGGGGAGAAATACCTGCGAGGCTGTCGGTGATTATTGCGCTGGACCTAATCATGTATTACCAACATCAAGAACTGCACGATTCTCATCACCTTTGGGCGTTTACGACTTTCAGAAGAGATCAAGCTTAATATTTTTGTCACCAGAATCCGCAAGCGAATTAGGTGAAATTGCAGCAGTGCTTGCAGATGGCGAGGGACTAAGCGCTCATGCTAGATCGGCAAAATATAGAGTTATAAAAAAATAAATAATGAGCAAATACTGGAGCGAAGTTGTCCATAAATTGACCCCATATACCCCAGGGGAGCAACCTAAAGGTAATGTATTATTAAAACTAAATACTAATGAAAATCCTTATGGCCCTAGTCAAAAAGTTCTTGATTCAATTTCAATCGCTAATAATAATAAGTTAAGACTTTATCCAGATCCCGAAAGCGATTTATTAAAATCTACCATAGCAAATTTTTATAATATTTCTAGTAATTCAATATTTCTAGGCAATGGATCAGATGAAATACTTGCATTTATTTTTCAAGGTTTCTTTAAGAATAAATTACCAATTATATTTCCAGATATTACATATAGCTTTTATCCAGCTTATTGTAGTCTATACGATATTTCATATACAAGAATTCCTCTAGATAAAAAATTTAATATTGACCTAGAGGATTATTTAATTCCAAATGGGGGTATTATTTTTCCAAACCCAAATGCACCAACAGGCATTCCTAAGACATTAGTTGATATTGAAAACCTGATTAAAATAAATCAAGATAGTGTAGTTGTCATTGATGAGGCTTATGTAGACTTTGGAACAGAATCAGTAATTAAATTAGTAAATAAGTATAAAAATTTACTAGTAACCCAGTCATTTTCAAAATCAAGATCATTAGCTGGTATAAGGCTAGGTTGCGCTTTTGGTAATAAGAATTTGATTGAAGGCCTCAATCGTATAAAAAATAGTTTTAACTCTTACCCAATAGATCGTTTAGCGCAGACAGCTGGAATTGAAGCAATTAAGGATGAGAATCACTTTAATGAAACACGAGATAAGATTATTAAAGCGAGAGCATTTTTAGAGAAAGAATTACTTTTAATGGATTTTGAGACACTCCCTTCAGGGGCAAATTTTATTTTCACAAAACATAAATTAAAAGATGGAGCTATTATTTTTAATAAATTAAGAGAATCAGGAGTAATAGTCCGCCACTTTGAGAGACCAGCGAGAATTTTCCAATATTTAAGGATTACTATTGGTACCCAGGAAGAAATGAAGAAATTTATTTCTATTTTAAAGCGAATAATTTAGATGAAAAAAGAATATCTCGATTCAAAATTATGCAAGGTATGTAATAAAGCTTTTACATGGAGAAGGAAATGGAAAAAAGTCTGGGATGAAGTTAAGTATTGTTCAGAGCGTTGTAGAAGATCAAAATAGTCAAACTCATGATAAAATCAATTTATGAAAAGAACAGCCAAAGTTACCAGAAAAACACTAGAAACAAATATTTCAGTTGAAATTAATATTGATGGCTCTGGAAAATCTGATTTAAATTCAGGAATCGGTTTTTTAGATCATATGATGGAACAAATTTCGCGTCATGGTTTGTTTGACCTAAAAATAAAGGCAGAAGGAGATTTGCATATTGATGCACATCATACTGTCGAAGATATTGGCATTACTATAGGCCAAGCTTTTTTAAAGGCTATGGGAGATAGGTCTGGTATCCGTCGATACGGTCATGCGTATGTACCTCTTGATGAAGCCTTATCAAGAGTCGCACTTGATATTTCAGGAAGGCCTGGCCTTGAATTTAATGCTGAATTTACAAGAGCAAGAATTGGTGATTTTGATGTTGATCTTTTACATGAGTTCTTTCAAGGGTTCACTAATCACGCAAATGTAACTTTGCATATTGATAATTTAAAGGGCGAGAATGCTCATCATCAGTCAGAAACAATTTTTAAAGCATTCGGTAGGGCATTAAGAATTGCTGTTGAGCATGATGAGAAAATTAAAGGCGAAACTCCATCAACTAAAGGCTCACTTTAATCTTAATTAATTAAATTTATGATTGCAATTATTGATTACGGAATGGGCAACCTCAAATCTGTCCATAATGCATTTAAATTTATAGCGCCACAAACAGAATCTATTGTCACAAGCGATCCGGGTGTTATATCAAAAGCAGACAGGGTAATTTTTCCTGGACAGGGTGCTATGCCTGATTGTATTCGTGAGCTAGACAATAGGGGACTTAGGAAAGTTGTAATTGAATCAGCGATGAATAAACCCTTTTTAGGTATATGTATTGGGCTTCAGATGTTGTTTGAAAAAAGCGAAGAGGGGGATGTTGAGGGTCTAGGTATTCTTGAAGGTAATGTAAATCGCTTTAAGTCATCAAAAAATTTAAAGATCCCACATATGGGCTGGAATGAGGTTGAACAAAATTCTCCGCACCCAATCTGGAGTAATATTGAATCTAATGAACGTTTTTATTTTGTCCATAGTTATTATGTTAAAGAATCAGACTCTTCTATAAAAACTGGTTCAGCAAATTATGGCAACACATTTACAGCAGCCGTTGCGTATAAAAATATTTTCGCGGTACAATTTCACCCAGAAAAAAGTGCTGAATCAGGGTTACAATTATTAAAAAACTTTATTTCATGGACATTGTAATTTTTACATTATGTTAATAATTCCAGCAATAGATCTTAAAGATGGGAAGTGTGTTCGACTAAAACAAGGTCGAATGGATGAATCAACAATTTTTTCAGAAAATCCAGCTGAGATCGCAAAGCAATGGTTTAATCAAGGAGCTAGAAGACTTCATTTAGTTGATTTAGATGGTGCCTTTGCTGGTAAACCTGTAAACGATAATGCTATTAAATCTATTGTAAGTGAGTTGGGAAGGGAAATACCGATCCAATTGGGCGGAGGTATTCGTAATCTTAATACAGTAGAAAGTTTTTTAAATAGTGGTGTTGATTCAATTATTATTGGCACAGCAGCAGTTACACACCCAGAATTCCTAAAAGAAGCTTGCCGTGAGTTTCCAGGTCAAATTATTGTAGGGCTTGATGCTAAGGATGGCGATGTTGCTATTAACGGCTGGGCTAAATTAACAGGGCACAACGTAATTGATCTTGCTAGAAAATTTGAAGAATATGGGGCTGAGTCAATTATCTATACCGATATAGGCCGTGATGGAATGCTAGGTGGTGTCAATATTGATGCGACAGTCAGGTTATCTGAATCTTTGTCAGTGCCAGTTGTTGCTAGCGGAGGAGTCTCTAACCTTAAAGATATTGAAAATTTATGTGAAGTTTCAAATATTGGTATCCGTGGAGTAATAACAGGCCGGGCAATCTATGAAGGCAGCTTAGATTTCAAGGCTGCCCAAGAATTAGCTGACCAGCTAACTGGATCATAATGGGATTAGCAAAAAGAATTATTCCATGTTTAGATGTTAATGCTGGAAGAGTGGTTAAAGGAATAAACTTTGTTAGTCTTAAGGATGCAGGAGATCCAGTTGAAATTGCTAGAAAGTATGATGAAGAGGGTGCAGATGAGCTAACCTTTTTAGATATTACAGCTAGTTCAGATAACCGAGATCTAATCTTAGAAATTATCGAGTCAGTAGCAAAAGAAATATTTATACCATTAACGGTAGGTGGAGGAGTCCGCTCCCCCGATGATGTTAGGCGCCTATTAAATGTAGGCGCTGACAAGGTTAGTATTAATACTTCAGCTATTCTTAATCCAAATCTAGTTGCTGAGGCATCTAGTCGTTTTGGTTCACAATGTATTGTAGTAGCGATTGATGCAAAAAAAGTTGGTGATCATTGGGAGGTATTTACCCATGGGGGCAGAAATCCCACTGGACTGGATGCTGTTGAATGGGCAAAAAAGATGGTCAAATTGGGAGCGGGTGAATTATTATTAACTAGTATGGATAGAGACGGCACTAAAATTGGGTTTGACATTGCTTTGACTAAGCTAATTTCAGAAGCTGTTGAGGTTCCAATTATTGCTTCTGGAGGAGTTGGAAGCCTCCAACATTTGGTTGATGGAGTATTATTAGGTGGGGCTGATGCTGTATTAGCAGCAAGTATTTTTCACTATGGGGAATATACTATTCGAGAGGCAAAAGAATTTATGACTAATAATAACGTGGAAATAAGGCTATGAGTGAATATTTAGATAGCATTGTTTGGAATGATGATGGGTTATTGCCAGTTATTGTTCAGGATTTTTCTACAAATAAGGTCATTATGTTTGCCTGGATGAATAAAGATACATTAAAACAATCTATTGAAGAAAGAAAAGCAATTTATTGGTCCCGCTCAAGAAAAAAAGTTTGGGTTAAGGGCGAAGAGTCAGGCCACATACAACATATTCAAGAAATATTATTAGATTGCGACAAAGATTCACTTATCATTAAAGTTAAGCAGGAGGGTGGCATTGCATGTCATACAGGAAGAGAGTCTTGTTTTTATAATCAAATCGACATGGAAAGTGATAATTTAATTGATGTAGAACCAATAATTAAAGACCCAAATGAAATTTATAAGGATAAAAAATAATGGATAGATATTTGGAGGGTCTTCTAGATTTAATTAAATCAAAAAAAAATGATGACCCATCAGTTTCTTACACAGCTCAACTTCATGCAAAAGGAATTAATGAGATTTTAAAAAAAATTGCTGAGGAGTCAAGTGAGACAATTATTGCTGCTAAGGAAAATAATAATAATGAATTAGTTCATGAAATTGCTGACTTATGGTTTCATTGCTTAGTATTGTTATCAGAAAAAAATTTAAAGGTTGAGGACATTATTAAGGAATTAAAAAGTAGGGAAGGTATTTCAGGTATTGAGGAGAAAAATAATAGGAATCCTAAATAAAGATTATGAAAGATTGTATTTTTTGTAAGATTATAAATAAAGATATTCCAGCATCGATTATTTATGAGGATCAAGAGTATTTAGCTTTTAAGGATATTAATCCGATCGACAAGGTTCATATTCTTATCATTCCTAAAATTCATATTGAAAATCTAATTGAGTGCGATGAAACGCATCAGATGATGCTGGGAAAAATGTTGTTACTTGGATCAAAGCTCGCCAATAAATTGGGCTTAAAAGGATACAGAACAATGATAAATTCTGGAGTTGAAGGTGGGCAAGAGGTATTTCATATACATTTTCATGTCTATGGTGGTAGTAAAACCTTAGCCAAAATTTAAAAGGAGAGTTAATTATGCCAGGAATTAAGGAATGCCTAATAATTTTATTAGTTGCCATAGTTATTTTTGGAGCTGGAAGGTTAAAAAATATTGGAAGTGATTTAGGGGTTGCATTAAAAAACTTCAAAGAGGGTATGCAAGATAAGAGTAAAAAGAAAGTTTCTAGGAAGAAATAATTTAAATGTTTGATATTTCATTTTCAGAATTATTATTAATTATTTTTGCTTTAATTATTTTTATCTCCCCAAAAAATATCCCAACAATAGCAAGGGCTTTCGGAAAAATGTTAAAGAAATCTAAATCTTTTATGTCAGATATTAAAGATGAGATTGAGAGAGAAGGTAAATTTAAAGAGCTAAAAAAAATACAAAAAGAAATTAAAAAGAGATCTATAAAGTCTTGAATTTTCCTCAAGCATTTTCACAGAATTTCAAGGAGCTTAGATGGGTATTAATTAAATCGTTTTTGATTCTTGTTGCAATTTTTTTATTGTTATTTCCATTTGCAAATGAAATATATTATTTTTTTGCGAAACCATTGTTAATACAAATGCAGTCTGTTAATGCTTCAATCATCAGTACAAAACTGACTGCAACTTTTATTGTCCCATTTAAAATCACCCTATTTTGTGCTTTTTTAATTTCACTACCACTTATTTTCTGGCAAATATGGTTATTTGTATCTCCAGGTTTGTATAGAAAAGAAAAGTTTTTTATATTTTGGGCATTACTTATTAGCTACATTTTATTTATTTTTGGGACTTTATTTGTTTATAGCCTTGTATTTCCAATTATATTTAATTTTTTTATATCAATGACTCCAAACGAAGTTGATCTTATGGTTGATATATCAACTTATCTAGAAATGATAATTACATTATTTTTAGCATTTGGATTTGCATTTCAAGTCCCTATTATTCTGGTGACATTAGTTAAATTTAAATGGGTTAGGCTTAAAAGTATCCAAAAAAATAGATCATTTTTAATTGTTATAGCATTTATCTTTGGAGCAATTTTTACTCCACCAGATGTTATTTCACAGATACTTTTGGCGCTTCCAATGATAATTTTGTTTGAATTAGGAGTCTTAATTGCAAAAAAAATTACAATTGACTAGTTTAATGCTATTAGTTTTGTAACTATTTTTGTATAATGCGGTCATAAGTTCACCTGTAAGTAATATTTTAATCTTAATTCCATTAATTAAACGGATTTTTCATGACTGACGAGAATAAAAAAATCGATCTTAACAGAAGAAAATTCTTATTGACTGCCACTTCTATAACTGGTGCAATTGGTGTATCAGCTGCAGGCATTCCTTTTGTTTCTAGTATGCTTCCCAGCGAAAAAGCAAAAGCAGCTGGAGCACCAGTAGCTGTTGATATAGCAGGCATCAAGCCTGGTGAGATAAAAACTTCAGAGTGGCGAGGGCAGCCTGTATGGATTCTGAATCGCTCAGATGAAATGATAAAAAAATTAGATAACAATAAGGAACTAGCTGATCCAGATTTAAAAGTAGTTTCTCAGCAACCTAAATATTGTCAGAATAAAACTCGCTCGATAAAATCAAATTTACTTGTCGTTGTAGGTATATGTACTCATCTTGGATGTGCGCCATCACCAAAACTATTACCAAAAGGAGATATGGGTACTGAGTGGGAGGGAGGATTTTTTTGTCCTTGTCATGGCTCGAAATTTGATTTAGCTGGCCGAGTATTTAAAGGTTCTCCAGCACCAACAAATCTAGTTGTACCACCTCATAAATATATAAATGAGCAGACTGTTCTAATTGGTGAAGACCCAGAGGGAGTTGCTTAGCATGGAAAAGAAGTCAAATACTAGTTCGACCGGTATGCTTGGGTGGATTGATGAACGGTTTCCTCTTTCATCATTTATAAAAAATCATTTAACAGGATATTACGCTCCAAAGAATTTTAATTTTTGGTACCTTTTTGGGGCTTTAGCATTATTTGTTTTTGTAATCCAAATATTAACTGGCATTTTCCTGACGATGCACTATAAGCCATCTGCAGCCGAGGCATTTGCATCTGTCGAATATATTATGAGGGACGTCTCATTTGGTTGGTTAATTCGTTATATGCATTCCACTGGATCCTCATTATTTTTTGTAGTAATTTATCTGCATATGTTTAAAGGTCTGATGTATGGCTCATACCGTAAACCTCGAGAACTTCTATGGTTATTTGGAGTATTCATTTTTCTTTTATTAATGGCAGAGGCATTTTTTGGATATTTGTTGCCTTGGGGTCAAATGTCTTATTGGGGAGCACAGGTCATTGTTAATTTATTTACTTCGGTACCCTTCATTGGCCCAGATTTAGCAGAGTGGGTTCGAGGAGATTATTTAGTTTCGGATGCAACTTTGAATCGTTTTTTTGCTTTTCACGTTATTGCTCTACCTCTAGCCTTAGCAGGTTTAATTTTTGGTCATTTGATTGCTCTTCATGAGGTCGGGTCTAATAATCCAGATGGAATAGAAATTAAAGATATGAAAGATAAAAAAACAGGTATTCCTTTAGATGGAATTCCCTTTCATCCCTATTATACTATTAAGGATTTAGTAGGTCTTTCAGTTTTTCTTATAGTCTTTGTGTCAATTATATTTTTTGCCCCAGAAATGGGAGGATATTTTCTTGAGGCAAATAATTTTGTCCCTGCAAACCCACTTGTAACTCCAGATCATATAGCTCCAGTTTGGTATTTCACCCCTTTTTATTCTATTTTACGAGCGGTACCTCCATTATTTAATAGTCAATTTCCAGGAGTAGCTGCTATGGGCTTATCCGTTTTAATTTTCTTCTTCGTCCCCTGGCTTGATAAAAGTAAAGTTAATTCTATTCGCTATAAGGGGCCTCTTTATAAAAAATGGCTCAGTACTTTTGTTATCAGCTTTATTGTTTTAGGTTATCTTGGAACTGTTCCATCAAATGTATGGGGGCAGTTTTATATTGCTATTCCTATTATTGGGGGAAGTGATGTTGCAACAATTGTTGCAAGAATATTTACAGCAACTTATTTCTTATTTTTTATTTTAATGCCGATTTATAGCAGAAAGGATATTACAAAACCTGTTCCAAAGAGAGTAAGAATGTAATGAAAAATATAATAATCAGTATCGCAATAATTATTTTATCCTCATTCTCTTTTGCATCAGAAAGTGTGAAGCTTCAAAAAGCTCCAATTGATCTT
The DNA here is from genome assembly GCA_029244935.1 of Methylophilaceae bacterium. Taxonomy (GTDB): domain Bacteria; phylum Pseudomonadota; class Gammaproteobacteria; order Burkholderiales; family Methylophilaceae; genus BACL14. Next base: position 55,920 of record JAQWQF010000018.1, read on the forward strand.
GACGATACAATTTCTTTGCAAAGGGGCGCCAGAAATTTTGTTAATTATTGTTTGAATTGCCATAGCGCAAGTTATATGAGATACAACCGATTAACTGATATTGGCTTAACTGAAGAATTAATTAAAGATAATTTATTATTTACCTCAGACAAGGTTGGGGATCCAATGGCTATTTCTATGAAGTATAGTGATGCTAAAAAGTGGTTTGGTGCCGCGCCTCCAAATTTATCTGTAACTGCAAGATCTAGAGGGGCAGACTGGATTTATAGTTATCTTAGAAGTTTTTATAGAGACCCATCAAGAAATATGGGTTGGAATAATACAGTTTATAAAAACTCTGCGATGCCTCATATATTATGGGAACTTCAAGGTGAGCAACATATTAATCACGAAACAAATAATTTTAAATTAGTGATACCAGGTAAGCTATCCCCTAAAGAGTATGATCAATTTATTGGCGATATTACAAACTATATGGTATTTATGTCAGAACCAGGACAACAAAAGAGAAGGCAAATGGGTTATTATGTTCTCGCTTTTCTTTTCTTACTTTTAGTCTTGACGATTAATCTCAAAAAGGAATATTGGAAAAATATTAAATAAATTATGATGAAACTATATTCAAACTCAACTGATCCGTTTAGCCATCGATGTCGCATTGTCCTTTTCGAGAAAGGAATGGATTTTGAAGTAATCGATGTAGATTTATCAAATAAACCTGAGGATTTATCAATTTTGAGCCCGTATTCTGATTCACCAGTTTTGGTAGAACGAGATTTAGTCCTTACAGATGCGAATATTATTAATGAATATATTGATGAAAGATTCCCTCATCCGCAATTGATGCCAGCAGATCCAGTCATGAGAGCTCGTGCAAGATTATTTCTTAAGGATTTTGAGAATCAGTTATTTGTTCATATGAAAGCTCTTGAGTCTAGTGAAAAATCAAAAAAAGATGCAGCTAAAAAAATTGTGACTGAAACATTAATTCAGTTGACTCCAATTATTACTAAGCAGGAGTATTTATTGCATGAAGAATATTCGATGTTGGATGTTGCAATGGCTCCACTTCTTTGGCGAATCGATCATTATGAAATTAAGTTACCTAATTCATGTTCGCTATTACTAAAGTATGCAGATAAGATATTTAAGAGACCTTTATTTGAGGAAGCAATGTCCCCTGCAGAAAAATCGATGAGATTATAAATTCCGGTTTGGTGTCTAATAAACCATATTTAGTAAGAGGTATTTTTGAATGGTGTATTGAATCTAATATGACTCCCTACCTCACTGCAAGAATATTACCTGGGGTAAGGCCCCCGAAGTCTCATGTAAATGAGAAGGAAATTATTTTGAATATATCTCCGGAAGCAACAACAAAATTAATTATAGATAATAAATATATTTCTTTTTTTGCAAGATTTAACGGAATTAATGAAGAAATTTATATTCCAATGAGTTACGTTTCAGGTATTTATGCGCATGAAAATGGAGAAGGTCTTTTCTTTGAAATTAGTCAAGAAAAACAAGACCCTGATGAAAAGAAAAGCGCTACAAAGCAAATAAATAAAAGAAACAAGCCGTCACATCTAACATTGGTAAAATAAAAAACTAGTTCCATTCTAAAAAAATTGATATAGTTACGTTTTTTCAGAAATGCCCTCTTAGCTCAGTTGGTAGAGCAACGCACTTGTAATGCGTAGGTCGTCAGTTCGAATCCGACAGAGGGCACCATTCATTACTTACTAACTCATTATTTTATTTGACAAATACTATAAAAGGCCCCATAATTTTGGGTTCGGTTTGGAG